>WGCS01000236.1 GCA_015493685.1 Bacteroidales bacterium | reverse complement strand
TTCTATTACGTTAAAACAAAACTACCTCTATTATAGAATTTGTCTTCAGGGTTTTGTAGTATCCAAGTATTAAAAAAAATTTCAATCTGAAATCGTCAATCTGAAATCCTTTTCAATCTGAAATCCTTTTCAATCTCCAATCTCCAATCGTTAATCAATATGAAAACATCTCGAAGTAGTTAAGCCACGGATATAGTTGCAGTAGTAGTGTTATTAGCTTTAAGAAAAGCCTCTATTTCGGCCACACCTTTGGTATTAATTGCTAAAAATCCTATCTCAAAAGTAAATTGTTTATCCTCATGCTTAAGAAGAATAATCGTAGGCACACTATTCAACATCGCCTTAGGATGAGTCATAATTTGGTATTTGAGTTGCGTTATTAGTTCACCGGCAGAAAGGTCTGAATTTATTTCTAATTTAAACTTTGCCGACATTCTTTCTTTTGCCTCGGGCAAAAACACTATCTTTTTATTGATAAAAGAAGAATAAGGCAATAGCAATTTCTCTCCACTCTCATTAATAAGTTTAAAATTACGGGGATAAAAGGCTACGATTCTACCACTAATATCATTTATTCTAATATGAGCATTAATTTTAAAACCTGTATTTGCTTTAATAATAAAGCCTGCTATCAAATCACGACCTGCGTACCAAGCAACAAAAAGCAGAATAACAAGCCCCAAAAAGGCAAAACCCATTCCAAATGCCAAATTATGTTTTAGAAAGAAAGGGGTAATGGCCAACAAATAAACAAACCATACTATAAGTTCAAAGAAGCTAAAATTTCTATTAAAAGCTGACTTAATATTTTTACGTTTTATCAGGCGCGGGACAAATTTTTCCGTTAATTTCAACACCAGATAAATAATAATTATCGACAACAAAAAACTAATTAATGGAAACGCAGAGATGTCTTTAGTAAGTATATCCATTATAAATATTTTTTAGATTTAAGTAATTGCTCAATATAAGGGCTAAGCAAAGAATTCAACTTATATACTTGCTTATGTTCGGTAATAATTTCAATACTACTTAACTCAAATAATTTGGCTATAGCCTTTTCTTTATTAAGCTTAGAAATCTTATATAATTTATTAAATGTCATCGTATTATGGAGTACAAATAATTGAAGTATCCACAAATCTTCATTGCTAAGATTATCGAACAAATTGATATTAAAAGCATGAGGTGTTTTAATTTCCATTGATTTATCCTTAACGCTAATGATATTGTTTATCCAAGCTTGCATTGCCGCAACAGGATAGCCTTTGGAGAATCTAAAATACTTACTAAACAAGCGGGCAAAATCCCAACTATGGAAATTATCTTGATTTTTTGATTTCAGATTTATCTTTAATCCACCTGACAAATGTCGCGGCCAAATCATCTTCTCCAAGCTAAGTGCATCAATGGGTCCCAAAAGCACTTCATGGGTATAAATATCTAATACCGGACGTAAATGTGCAATAAAATCGAAAGTATATTTATTAATAATTAGCACAAAATGCAATCTATTGGAATAATTACGAATAAAGTCGTGTATTTTATCAATAACAGCAAAACCATCATCACTCTTTCTCCACCATAGCTCCATATCTTCAAATATCAGCACCGATCCTTTTTCCAATTTATGTAATACCTCATCACAATTCTGAGCTTCTATCTCCAAAGCCTCCGAGATGCTACGCTTAAAAATAGCAAGGCTGGCACTTCCTCTCTCGGGGGGAATAATGGTATATACTTTACTTTTATCATTCATCAAAGAAGCTAACTTATAACTTAAATATGTCTTCCCTGAACCTGCCGCGCCACGAATTACCAAGGCTTTGGCATTGCCCGTTTGAGTGTCGCTAATATAGCGATTCAATTCGAGTTCAGCCTCTTTTCTCTCAACCCAAAATTCCGGCATAAAATTTTGACGTTCAATGAAGAGCTGCTTATAATAAAACGGCAATTTATTAATAATATCGGCTTTGGCAGAGAGGGACAATATGGCCAGTCGCTGTTTTTTTCTTCTATCGAGTATATCTTCGTCAGACTCCATAAAATTTTGAGTAGCAATTAAACTCTTGCTTTGTCGATACCACAATTCCGCCGCCAGCTGATGGAATAAGGCATTGACTTTTTCTTTAATTTTTGTCCATTGATAATAGCGTTTTACCGATTCTCTTTTGCGGATGTACTGCTTCAAATTCATGGCAGCCTGTACAAAAGGATAAATCGATAATTTTTCATCTAAGCTACGCTGGTTTGCCTCGATTTGGAGAATAATATTCTCTATAAAATGACGTTCTTCCTCCTCTTCTTTTTGCAGATTAATAATATCTTCCTCTATGGAATTTATCAAGCTCTGATTATCCTCTTTCTTATTATCAATACTAAAACGTCGGAGACGAACATGATCCTGAAGTTTTAAATTTCTATCAAGAATTTCGTCGGGCAAGTTGGCTAAGATAAGTTGCAGTTTAGAAGTATATTCATCTTGTATTAGGTAATCGATAAGGCGTATCACAGAGAGCTTAACGGTCTCCAGCTCTTGAAACTGTTTTTCTGAACCCAAATAGTTGGAAGCTTCATCGGTAAATATTGAAATCTCCTTTGGTAATGTTTGCAAGAGCGTTTTCTCTGTGCGGCGAATCATGTTCTCCACGTTATCAGCTCTCATCTTATCGAAGGAAATACTCAAACTCTCTATATCAAAACTGAATGTTGAATCCTTATCTTGTTTTAGTTTTTCGACAAATGATCTCAGATAATTGATATAGCGGTGTTTGTTTTCAATAATATCACTCTGCAAATAAGAATGCAGCCTCTTGATAACAACGCGAGTAAACTGACGCAGCTGAGTTGAATACAGCAATAAATCAACACTTAACAATAAATGATTAATGGTCATCTGTTGGTTTCTGTATCGCTTCTCAGGAATATCGACAGCAAAATCAGTATGCTTTTTCAAGGCTTTATTTGGATTAAAGTCTTCATCCAGGTACGAATTAACCGCAATTTTACTAGTCTGTTTATTTAAGAAGTCCACCAAGCTAATACTAGCCTGCTGCCTTGAGATAATAATTTGATGCGTATGATTTTCCACCTCTTCGATAAGGCTGGACATTTCTATTTCGATTTGATGAAGCGCTGTTTGAAATTCATTCTTTCCGCCGGTCTCCTCGGCCAAAAGAAAGAGTTTACGCATTTCAGCATCAATGGTATTAACAAAACGCTCAATGGCAGCAATATTTTTGGTACTATAAACTCCATATTCTACCAAAAAGGACTTAAACATATCAAGCTGGCGTACCAGTACTTTTTCTATAAGCAAATGTTTATATTGAATTTTATAGGCAAATTTGCTTTTACCAAATTTAGCCAATAAGCGTGAGCGAAATTTAAACCACTTCACATCAAGAGTATCCGTTTTATCAGCTCTAATATCATCAAGAGTGTAATAAACTTTTATATACTGAGGCAGCGATGCATATAATTTTATTGTCTTTTCATTTTCTTGTTTGATAAAATTATCGAGAATTACTTTCTGATCATCAATATAATTTTCTTTCAGTAATTCCAATCTGCTTCTTACTTCCTTAAGCATTTTAGTATGAATGCTCGAAATTTTTGCAGGAAGATGCTCCTGTTTACTTGCTTCAAAAACTAATTTCGTACTTTTAATACTGCTGGCGATAAATTTATTAAAACTTTGTACTAATTCATGTTCATTTTCAGCAATTTGATGCAGATGATGTTCATTATTAGCCTGTTGATAAGCGGCAAGCTGATTATAAAAGCTTATATTAACAGTCTTTAAGGCCTTATAACTGGGATATGAAAGTTCAATATCAGTATTCTGTTTACTTTCTATCTCCTGCCAATTTAGTTTTTTTGAATGCAACTGTTTTTTCGCCCTGTACTTGATTTTCAAATCAATAAATGTGGAGGATGCACGCAAGAGAACAGTTGTGCCAATTTTTTTACATAACTCATTGATGTTATCAACAAACTGTTCTTCCTTCCCCTCTTTGATATCAGGCAAACCAATAAAAATTAAACTTGACTTCACTGATTCTACCTGCACTATTTCATAGAAGCTTCTATTCTCTATTTCATTATTAATAATTCTAACTTCACCATCGATACGAAGATTTTCAAGAATATTAGTAGCCTGTCGATATAGGTTTTCATATTCATTATCAATGGGATTTACTATAAGCAAACGAAGTTTAGCTTTAGTCCAATCATCCGATTCGCGAAGAAACTTTACCAACTGCAATGACAAATCGCCATTTTGTCCCTTTCCTCTCCACCACACATCGATTAAACTTTTATCACCAAAGCCGACAGAATGATCATAATCCATCATAACCACATTAAGGTCGAGTTGGTATAGTTTACGTATCATTTGAGCAAATCGCTTTGGCTCTTTGGAGTTCCTGCCCCATCCAAGGAGAACCATATTAGGCTCTACTCCGGCAAACCCATAAGTTGCTGATATCTGTTCAATACCTTCATATAAATCGCCAACAATTTGCCTCCTTGAGAAAATTCCCTTAGATTGCTCCTCCGAGTCTATAATTTGTTCTCTTTTAGTATAAAACTTATTTCTATCACTATCCACTTGCAAATCGAAATAAGAAAGAAACCCATATTTACCCACCAGAATCTTAGAAAAATCTATCAGATGAGATCTATCGTTTGTAGCACCGCTAAAAAGCAAAATATTGGGTTTCCAATTTCGCTTTTCCAATGACTTTTCAGAAAGTTTAGTAATGGAAGTGCGCACCATAGAAGACCATACACTCCCCCATACATCACCAAAATCGGATTTAAGTTCTTTTCTTTTAAGGAGAAAATAAATCAACCACATAATAATAAAAGCCGCTACCATAGCGCCCGGATTAAGTTCGAGCATCACTCCAAAGCTGGCAATAAAACCGATAATACCAATCCATTTGCTAATGCTAAAGCTAGGCCTGAAGTCGGTGCTAGCCCACTTCTCCAAGGCAAAAGCTAAATTAATAAACCCATAGGCGGCAATATAGAACATAGAAACAACCTCAGCAATAGCATCTAATTTACCAATAAGAATTCCCATTTCTGCAATAAAGAAAGTAAATACCAATGCATTACGGGGCTCGTTACTATCGCCATAGCCCTTTCCTAAAAATCGAGGAACAATTTTATCATTGGCAATGGCCTGTATAATACGAGGTGCTCCCAAAATACCACCAAGTGCCGAAGAAAGTGTTGCGCCCCAAATACCGGCAACTACCAGCGGAGAGTATAGGGCTATTTTCATAAGGAAATTGGGATCATTGATAAGCATACTCCTGTCCACAAAATAAGCTATTCCAATGGCTAAAAGGATATATACCACCAATCCGGTAGCAATGGAAAGCATTGTGCCTTTGGGTATTGATTTCTTAGGATCTTTGAGGTCGCCCGACATGGCAACACCGGCTGTAAAACCCGTAACTGCAGGAAAGAAGATAGCAAAAATAGTAATGATAGGGACGTGATGTGGCGCTGAAACAATAGAAGGATCAGGCATGGCCGAAGGCTCGATAAAAATAAAGCCTAAGAATATTGAAATAAGAGAGAGCGCTATTGCTCCCAAAACAAAAAACTGACTTTTTATGGCTAGAGAGGTGCTTATAAATGCTATCAACGCCAATAAAACAAGGACTATCGTGCCTATTATTCTTACCGAATTAATTGTGTCGGCCATTCCCAAGAAGCTACTTATGGCCTCAATACCCAGGAAATTTTCAGTAAAACCAACAATATAAAGCGCTATACTTAAAGCTGTTCCAACAAAAAGTGTAATTCCAATGGATCCACCCATTGGAAGTCCCAAACTTCGTGAAAGAATATAATATATTCCCCCTGTTTTAATTTTCTTGTCTGTGGCTATACTCGAAATGCTCAAGCCTGTGGAAATAGAAATAATATGAGCCACCAATATAATGATAATAGCTCCTATTAGTCCCGCTTCACCAACTACCCATCCCAGACGTAAATACATTATTACTCCCAGTATCGTCAATACCGAGGGAGTATAAACACCTGCAAATGTTCCAAACTTTTTTACTACCGACATAAATCTAATTTTTGAGTTATCAAAACTACAAAAAAAATTAATGCAATTGAGAAACATCTACACCTGATATCTTTCAATCTATCAATAGTTTTGCTCTAGATAAAAATATTCAAATTAACAATAAATACGAATAACTATATAAAGTTTTTTACCCCTCAACACAAACTTAAGGCTATACTCAACAATCCTTCGCAAAGAATCACAAGCAATGCTCAGCCCTTCCTGACAATTTTATTTTATAATTTGCCTAATCGTTTAAATTTCACGATGAATTAAGCCCGCACTGGCTTGAGCCGTGGGCATAATCAACAAATCGTTAATATTCACATGAGGAGGCAAGCTTGCACAATAATAAGCAGCATCGGCAATATCCTCAGGGTGAAGCGGTTCAAAACCCTGATAAATACTATTGACTTTAGCATCATCCCCTTTGAAGCGTACATTAGAGAATTCAGTTTCTACAGCTCCGGGGGCAATTTGAGTAACTTTAATTCCATACTCAAGCATATCAATGCGCATAGCCTTTGTTATTGAATCAACGGCATGCTTGGTGGCGCAGTAAACATTTCCAAAGGGATAAGTCTCTTTGCCGGCAATAGAACCAATATTAATAATATGTCCGGATTGACGCGCAATCATAAGGGGCATTATTTGTCGCGATATATACAGCAAGCCTTTAATATTGGTATTAATCATCCGCTCCCAATCCTCAATTAGTCCATCTTGAATACGTGACAAGCCCACAGCAAGACCGGCATTATTAATAAGAATATCAATCTTTCGCCAAGCAGCAGGAAGCTGCTCAATGGCTTCTTCAACAGCCTTGTGATCTCTTATGTCAAAACGTAATGAATACACTTTGATACCAAACTCATCCATTATATCAGCTTTAATGGTTTCCAAACGCTCTGCTCTTCTTCCTGTAATAATTAGGCTATAACCATTAGCCGCAAACTGATAAGCGCAGGCCTTCCCTATTCCGGAAGTAGCCCCTGTTATTAATACAATCTTATTCATATTTAATGTTTTTACTTTAATAAAATAACGCTACAATGGCAGCAATTCTCAACTTACTTTCGGTCTTTAGTGTTACATAAAATCAAAAAAACCAACAGCAAATCTACACATTTTTTTAACATATCGATTTTCAGGAAACTAATAGTATGATATGCTATAGCTACTATTACCATAACGACAAAGTCAATAATTTGGACTGATATATTAAATCCGAAGGCAGGAAGGAAAATGATTTTATATTTTACACAAAGTCCAAAAAAGCAACGAAATAAGTTTTACTATTCCGCTAAAAGTTGCATTTACCGATTGAATTTATATCTCCTTGGCAATACAAAACAAAGGTTGCCAATAGTAAATAATAAGAAGCGACAGCAATTATCCACTGACTCAAAAATTATTACCATTAATAAAGCCTTTTAACTTCATTGGGCGTATCATAACAAAGTCGATATCAACAGGAGACAGAATGATTGCCGACAAATATGACAAAAACCATATTTTTAGAAAAAAGAAATACAAGTCAACGCATAGATTTTGTACTTTTGGGCCTTCAATATTTACAATAAAGCATGGCAATAATTACGCTTACGACGGATTGGGGAACAAAAGACCACTACTTAGCTAGCGTTAAGGGCAGTTTATTATCACATATTGCAGGGGTTCAGATTATTGATATTTCTCACGATGTTTTACCCTTTGATATTTATCAAGCTTCCTTTATCTTTAAAAATGCATACCCTAATTTTCCCAAAGGCAGCGTTCATATCATCGGTGTCAACAGTGATGCAAGCATTCAACAGCCTCATATTGTAATCAAGTATGCCAATCAATATTTTATTGGTTCCGACAATGGAGTTTTTAGTTTAATATTCGGCCAAAAAGAAATTGAGATTATCGAGCTAGATATTTTTCAAGAGAGTGATAAGTTCACCTTTTCCACCAAAGATGTCTTCGTAAAAGCAGCACAACATATTATTGCAGGTGGCGACATTACAGAATTAGGTAATAAAAAAGACAAAATCAATAAGTTAATGTCCTTTGAACCGGTTGTTGAAATGGACAATGACAGCATTTCTATTATCGGTAAGATAATTTATATTGATCGTTATGAGAATGTTATCACTAATATTAGCGAGAAACTATTCAACGAATATGCATTAAACAGAGATTTTGACATTACTTTCAATACTTTCTCCGGAGAATTAACACAAATTTCTAAATCGTATCTCGATGTTCCCCCCAGTGAAATGTGTGCTCTATTTGACAGTAATCAAATGCTGGAAATTTCCATTAACCAAGGTAACGCAGCCAGTCTGCTAGGGCTGAAACTCGACAGCAGAATACGAATAAATATTCTAAAATAGATAGAAGGCATAAAGTAATTAGCACTAAGTATGAGGTTTACTTCTTGTAGCCGATAACAAGCCCCAAAAAAATACTCTCTCTTTCATATTATTAAGATATTTTTTAAGAATTCAAGCCCAAAAAATAACTAATTTAGCGCTTTTGTTTTAAGTTAGTATACTTTTATGATACAATACTACTTCAACAAAATTAACGCGGTAACTACAAACACAATTCAATACTATGCTGGCATTATTCAAAAAGGAAATAGCCAATTTTTTCTCATCCATAATTGGCTATATAGTCATTATTATCTTCTTGTTAATCACAGGTTTATTTCTATGGGTGTTTCCTGTGGAGATAAATATTCTAGATTATGGTTTTGCCCAAATAAATGGACTTTTTGCCATTGCACCCTATGTATTTTTATTTTTAATACCGGCCATTAGTATGCGTTCATTTGCTGAAGAAAAGAAAACAGGAACAATAGAACTGCTATTGACCAAACCGCTGAGTGATTTTAAAATTATCATGGCTAAATTCTGGGCCGCATTTACCCTACTTATCATCGCATTAATACCAACACTTACCTATTATTTCTCGGTTTATTACCTTGGATATCCCGAGGGTAATATCGATAGTGGAGGAGTCTTTGGCAGTTATATTGGCTTAATTCTATTGGGAGGCTCATTTATAGCCATTGGACTATTTTCTTCTTCCATTACCTCCAATCAGGTGGTCGCCTTTATCATCGCTGTTGCCCTCAGTGCATTTATTTTTATGGGCTTTGAATTTATATACCAATTTTCTTGGTTTGGAAATAATGGACTAATAATTAAATCATTAGGCATCTACGATCACTATACCAGCATTAGCAGAGGAGTACTCGACACACGCGATTTAATTTATTTTCTCAGTGTAATAAGTTTATTTTTATTTCTAACTAAGTTTTCATTACAAAGTAGAAAATGGTAATATTATGATGACAAGTAAGAAAATCAGAAACCAAAATATCATTCAGCTAATTGCCGTTTTAGCAATTATCGTTGCGATAAATATTATTGCCCAATTTTATTTTGGGCGTTTTGACCTCACCACGGAAAAAAGATTTTCGGTTTCTCCCACCACAAAAAAGATAGTGGAGAATATTGATGATTTTGTTTCTATTAAAGTCTATTTAAAAGGAGACCTACCCCCAAATTTTCAGCGTTTAAGCAATAGCACCCGAGAGCTTCTGGATGAATTTAGAGCGTATAATAAAAATATAATCTATGAATTTATTAATCCTTCGGAAAGCGAAAACAAGAAAGAACGCTTTAAGCTTTATAAGCAACTTGCCAAAGAAGGCTTAGCCTATTATAATGTTCCCGTTGAAACTAAAGATGGCTTTGCTCAAAAAACGGTTTTTCCGAGTATGAGCATTAGTTATGGCGACAAAACCATCCCTGTAAATCTATTGGTAAGCAGTCGCAAAGTACCTACCGACGCAGATTTGAATAAATCCGTTCAAAATCTGGAACTCAATATGGTAAATGCATTACGCAAGATTACTCATAATAAAATTCCAAAAATAGTTTTCACAACAGGACATGGCGAATTGGACAACTACCATACGGGAGATCTTGCTTATGAATTATCACAAACTTACGATGTGGGACAAATTGACTTTAATGACAAGCTTGGAAGCCTAATGCACCGCACAATGATAGACTCCACTCATTCAAAGATGATTCCCTCCTACGATTTAGTAATTATCGCCAAACCTCAAAAGCCCTTCTCAACGAAGGCGCTATTTCTTTTGGATCAATATATAATGCATGGCGGCAAAATAGTGTGGGCTTTGGATAATGTAAAAGCAAATATGGATAGTTTACGCTATTCTACTTCTACCTTGGGGATGCCCATGGACTTACATCTAAACGAGATTCTTTTTAAATATGGCGCACGCATCAATAGCAACCTGATACTCAATCGCAATGCCATGGAAATAGGAACTGCAGAAGGCACACTACGACCATGGGATTTCTTTCCCATAGCTATACCTGTGAAAGGGAATATAATCACTGAGAACCTCAATGCAGTAAGCACTCATTTTGTAAGTAGTATTGATATGGTGGGTTCATCAGCAATAAAAAAGACACCCTTACTTCGCACCGCCAACCACAGTCGTATTATGCCATCTCCGGTACTTATTGATTTGGTAAATATCATCTACCGCACTCCCAATCCGGCATTATATAATAAAAAGGGACAAAATATAGCCATTCTGCTGGAAGGGAAATTCTCTTCCATCTTTGAGAACCGCATTATTGACCCCCGCATTATGGCCAACAAGCAACTTTTTGATATCAAATATAAAAGTCCCGAAACATCACAACTTGTTATTTCTGATGGAAGCATTATAGAGAATCAAGTTATGCAAACTGCCAGCGGCATAGTTCCTTATCCACTTGGATACGATAGATATTCCAAGAAAATGTACGACAATCGTAAATTTATACTTAATGCCATTAATTATATGCTGGGAGACAAAGCCCTAATTCACTTAAGAAATAAGCAATATAAAATACGACTCCTTAACAAGACAAAGATAAGCAACAAACGCATTAAATGGCAACTCATAAATACGGTTATTCCCATTGGAATCATTATTTTATTGGGATTAATTATTGGAATTGCAAGAAAGAGTAAATATGGCAGAAAACGATAGTTTCTTTTTAATTAAATATTAATTTTCATGAATAAAAAAACAATCCTAATAATACTTATCAGCCTAATATTAATCGTATTAGCCTACTTTGCTGTAAGCAGACAAGCTAATGGTACTTTAGAAAACGATTTTCTATTGAATGACAGCAGTAATGTTGAGAAAATATTTATGGTAAACAAACAAAATCAGCATATTACATTAACCAAAGACGGTACTATCTGGAAGCTGGACCATAAGAGCGATGCCATTCAAGAGAATGTAAAAATACTTTTAAAAACGCTATTAACCATTGACATTCGACGGCCTGTATCCAAATCTGCCTACAATACTGTTATAAAACAACTTGCCACTCATTCTGTCAAAGTAGAGATCTATCAGCGAAAAGCATTAATTAATTTTATGGGTTTTCATGCCTTTCCTCGTTTAAAGAAAACAAAGGTATTTTACGTAGGCAGTCCTACCAGAGACCTTAAAGGAACCATTATGAAGATGGCTGATTCAAAGGATATCTACATTACATATATTCCCGGTTTCAACGGATACCTAAGTGAACGATTTTCTGCAGATTACTCCGACTGGGTTAATCACCGTATTTTCAAAACCCCATTGCGTTCTATTGTACAAGTAAAGGTAGAATTTGGGCAGACACCCGACCAATCGTATGAAATCAACAGCAAGGGGAACAGAACATTTAACGTAATATCCTTGCAAAACAAACAGAGACTCGCCTACGATACAAGTCGTGTTTTAGAAGAGCTGGCAGCCTTTAGGAGTATCAATTACGAAGCACTATTGGACAATATGAGTCAATCAAAAATAGATTCACTGGACCAAGCGGTGCCGCTAAGAACAGTTACTCTAACAACACTTGACCAAAAATCGCATCGAGTACGAATGTACCTGCGCCCCAACTTTACCAAAAAACCCGATCTTAATGGGAAACTTTTCCCTTATGATGTGGATAGAATGTATGCCCTTGTTGACGGCATAAAGCATCCTGTAAGTGTACAATATTTTGTAGTGGATAATATCAGTCGTCCTTTGAAGTTTATTATTGGCAAACAAAAATCCAAAGAAAGTCAATTTAAAGGATTTATGGTTGGAAAATAATTAAGCCTTAAATCAACAAAAATACCGCTGTTAATAATTTTAGAAATAAATAATCGGCATATTGTTCATCATAAGGCGATTATTTATAAATTTACAGCTTGAAATAATTATTGAATTTTAAATTAATAATCGTATGAAGTTTATCGTATCTAGTCAGGTCCTATTGAAAAGTTTACAATCAATAGGCGGCGTATTAAGTACCAATAGCACCTTACCAATTTTAGACAATTTCCTTTTTCAATTGGAAGGAGAGACTTTAACAATTACTGCTTCAGATGTTGAAACCACAATGAGTGTGGTTGTACCTTTGGTAAAAGCAGAAGATGAAGGTAGCATTGCTATTCCTGCAAAAATTTTAATTGATACCCTAAAAACCTTTGGCAATATCCCCATTTCCTTTACTATCAATATGGAGAATCAGCTAATAGAATTGGCCACCGATGATGGCAAATTCAAACTTAGCGGTTATGATGGTAATGAATTCCCCGACAGCCCTGAGATGGAAGACAGCTCAGAGATATCCATTGGAGCGGAAATATTAGAGCAAGCTATCTCAAAGACTATCTTTGCCACAGGTAATGACGAATTAAGGCCGGTAATGATGGGAGTAAATTTCGAGTTCACTCCTGACGGACTCATAATGGTTGGAACCGATGCCCATAAGTTAGTTAAATACACCCAAAAGACTATTAAATCAGATAGTGAAGACAGTTTCGTTGTTCCTAAAAAACCATTACAACAACTTAAAAATATTCTATCAAAATCCACTGAGAATGTATTAGTGAGATACAATAAGGTAAATGCGCATTTTGAATTTGACAACTATAAGCTAATCTGTCGATTAGTTGACAACAAATACCCCAATTACGAAGCTGTAATACCAAAAGACAATCCCAACATATTGATTGTTGACAGAGTTCAGTTTTTAAATAAAATCAGAAGGGTAAGTTTCTTTGCCAATCAGTCAACAAATCAAATAAAACTAAGTATCACAGGACAAGAGTTAAGCCTTAGCGCAGAAGATTTAGATTTTACCAACGAAGCCCACGAGCGTTTAAATTGTTCTTATGAAGGGAGTAATCTTGACATTGGTTTTAATTCGAAATTTCTGATTGAAATGCTAAACAATATTGACACAGAACAAGTAACAATGGAGCTTTCCACACCGGGAAGAGCAGGTATTCTACTTCCCTATATAGAGGGCGAATCGGACGAAGAAATTTTAATGCTTGTAATGCCTATAATGCTTAACGATTAACTAAATATAATACCGACATAAAAATCCGTTTCGGCGGATTTTTTATTTTATCCCCATGAATAGTCTATTATTTATTCAACTTGGCATCTCTGATATTATTGATATATTATTGGTAGCATACCTTATATATATCATCTACAAGTTGGTAAAAGGCACCGTAGCTATTAATATTTTCATTGGCTTGGTAGCCATCTATTTTATATGGAAATTAGTAGGCATGCTTCAGATGAAGATGCTTAATGAAATTTTAGGACAATTTATTAGTGTTGGTGTTATTGCCTTGATAATTGTATTTCAGCAAGAGATACGAAGCTTTCTATTGATGCTTGGGAAGTTAGGTACCGACAGCTCTGGTCATTTACGCTTTTTGAATAAAGGACACAAGGGGCAAAAGATTAATATCGACAGCATTATCAATGCTATGGTCAATATGTCTGAGAACTTTACGGGAGCCTTAATTGTTATTCGGCGTACCAACGAACTAATAGAAATAATAGATACAGGAGAGCGTATTGACGCAAAGCTTTCCGCTCCTCTAATTGAAAGTATCTTTTACAAAAACAATCCTCTCCATGATGGGGCTATGATTATTTTTAATAACAGAATTGAAGCAGCTCGCTGCGTACTGCCGGTAAGCAAAAGAACTGATTTCCCTGCCGATTACGGTTTACGTCACCGTGCAGCCGCAGGTCTAAGCCAGAATACAGATGCACTATGCATTATCGTATCAGAACAAACAGGAGAATTTGCTTATTCAGAAAATGGCGAACTCTTTACCAAAATTGCCATTGGAGACATAAAGAACAAGCTGATAACAGAATTTACCAACACCAATTAATGCCTAATTCTTTTGTTCTTTTTTATCTCTCACCGAAAACATATCGCCCAACAGATAGCCCATTACAGTACCCCACAGAACACTTAAGTAAGGATTTGAGCTAATCATACAACTTCCGGTACTACAACCTACTTTGCGATAATAAATATATCCTCCTATAGCCCCTAATACCGTTCCAATAATCGAAGCTAATGTAAATATCTTCAACCATCGTTTTTTCCAAATACTTTCTTCTTTTATCATTATAAAAACCTTCTAATTTCTTTCATCAATTGTTGCTTAGAGTGCAAGTCAACAATACGTTGCGCCACTTTACCATCTTTAAAAATAATGATTGTAGGAATGGAACGAATATAATATTCAGAAGCTACACTCCTTGCCTTATCAATATCTAATTTACCAAAGGTGATTTTATCACCCAATTCAGCAGCAATTTCCTCAATAATTGGCGCCTGCCGGCGGCAAGGCCCACACCATGTAGCCCAAAAGTCAACAACAGTTACTCCTTTAGCTACGGTTTTGTTAAAATTTGAGGCATCTAATATAATCGGCTTCCCTTTTTTAGGTGAACTTTCCATTAAGCTGCCATTGCTTCCATTAGAATACCTATTGGGCACAAAATTTATCCCTACTACTAATAATAGTATAGTTGTCAATACTACTTTCATCTTTATCATAATTGAAAAATTTTTACTTGTTTATATACTTATTTATCGTTTCCATAAGTCGCTCCAAGGGCTGAACACCTACGAACCTCTGTCGCTCAACCTTATTATAATACAAAATCAAAGAAGGTATATTACGAACGCTCAATTGCTGCGACAGATATCTATTATCATCAATATTTAACTTCAGAATAGTTAATTGGGGAAGTTGTTGCGCCAACTTTTCTAGTATTGGTTCTTGAACCTTACAAGGCTGACACCATGGGGCCCAAAAATCTACCAAAGCCCACTTCCCTTCCAAAAGTTTATCCCATGAGGGAGTATTCACTTCTTCTATCATATCAATTTATTTTTCCTCAATATAAGGTGGGTGCAAAGAAATAAAAAATTACACAATAACCCCTATATATATTCTAATTCTTATCACCTAAATAATATGAATATATAGTCGTAAAAGCCAATCTCTCCTGACAAGGTCCATTATAAACTTATTTGCATTGTTTATTAATTCCCAACACATAATGACTAATAATGTGCACCGAATCGGCTTCTTCCGCACCCAGAAAGCCTTTAAAATCGTCAATGCGAATTAATTTTTGATAAGCCAAAAGCATAGATTTTGCAAGGGGCAAATAACTCCAATGCCATTTCTCTTCCTGATAGCCAAAAGACCTATTTGCGGTATATGGCTGACAAAATCCATATTCAGCAGCATGATTTTCCAACCAATTATAAATTCTCTTCCCCTCACCATGGGAAAAATACTCATTATCAAGTTCATTTAAATCCACCTCTGTACCCCAATGATGACGGGAGCTACCCGGCATTGAGGAATACAACAATATTTTTTTTGCCCGTAAAAAAGCATCCGGAATGCTTTGGCTCAAATTCTGTCCATCAACTTTCCGTTTACCTGTCCATTTAGCTTCCCATATATATTTTTGATGATAAAATGAACGAAAAGCAGATACTATTTTCAAAGAAATATGTTCTCTTTTTGCTGCCTGATACATCCTTATAAAAGCATTATAGGCGTCCTTTTGAAGATACATCCCTGCCCTATTGGCATATTTAGCCTCCACCCTAACAAAGTCAGAATCTCTTTTGGGACTAACTTTCCCCATAAGCTCCTCTTTGGTATAAGTGTAATTAACATTATCCATCGGCCATGATAAGCCAATAAGGACTATTATAACCAAGCTTAACTTATCCATTTTCATCATTGATTCTTTCTTTTAATAAGCTTTACTGCTTTGGCAAAAATTGTATCCGCATTCATTCCATACTTATCCAATAAATCGCGCGCCTTTCCTGACTCGCCGAAGCAATTGGGCATACCAACAAAGGACATAGGAACCGAAAACTCTTTCACAACGACCTCTGCCACAGCACTACCAAGACCTCCTGTAATCTGATGTTCTTCGGCTGTAAGGATACAGGCACATTCTTTAGCAGCTTTTATAATTGCTTGCTTATCGATGGGTTTTATAGTATGCATATTGATAACTCTGGCTTCAAAGCCATGCTGTTTAAGTTTATCAGCCGCCAATAAGCTCTCCCAAACCAAATGCCCGCTGGCAATAATAGCGATATCCATTCCCTCTTTCATCAACTGCGATTCTCCAATAACGAAATCCTGCCTTTCATCGGTAAAATCAGGCATTGATTCACGGCCATAACGGATATAAACAGGACCATCAATAGTCTCAATAGCTTTAATTGTCGCCACTTTAGTTTGGCTTGAATCGCAAGGAGATATTAACGTAATATTGGGCAATGCCCGCAATGCAGAAATATCCTCCAAGGCCTGGTGAGTAGCCCCATCAGGACCTACTGATATTCCAGAATGAGCACCTCCAATGATAACATGTAAATTATTATAACAGAGGGAAACTCGTATTTGGTCAAGGGTACGCATACTCGAAAAGACAGCATAAGTAGAGAAAACAGGCAGCAAACCACTCAACGCCATGCCGGCAGCTACACCAATGGCATTTTGCTCAGCTATTCCAAGGGAATAAAACCGCTCAGGGAAGGCTTCACTAAAAATATTCATCCCTACCGAAGTGGTTATATCACTGCCCAAACCAATAATTTTATCGTTGTGCTCAGCCGCATATTTAATGCCTTCACCAAAACCAACTTTAGTTGAGCGATTCCCTTTATTGATAAATGATTTCATCGATATACCTTCTTCCATTATTGAAGCATTGAATTTAAAAACCGTTTTAGCTGTTGTGTATTCGGCGCCTTACCATGCCAATGATAATCACCCTCAATCTCAGGAACTCCTTTTCCCATAGTGGTATGTGCAATTATCACCGACGGTTTGGTATGGCAAAGCAATGCATTGTCATAAGCCTCAATAAGACTCTTGATATCATTACCATCGCAATTTATTACATGCCACCCAAAAGCTGTCCATTTTTCGTTTAGTGGCTCCAAAGCCATTACGTCCTCTGTAGAGCCGTCAATTTGAACGCCGTTTCTATCCACAAGAGCGATAAGATTGTCAAGATGGTAATGGCCTGCACTCATCGCAGCTTCCCAAATGGAACCTTCTTGCAATTCACCATCACCGAGGATAGCATAAATAGTATAATTCTGTTTCTGATGTTTCGCTGCCAAAGCCATTCCAACAGCCACCGACAAACCTTGACCCAAAGAACCTGCACTTAGTTCTATACCCGGCAATCCACGATCCCTCCCGGGATGACCTTGTAACCGACTACCCAGCTTACGTAGATTTGCCAACTCGTCAACAGAGAAGAACCCGGCTAAAGCCAAGCTTGAATAAAGTACCGGCGCTATATGACCAATACTTAAAAGCAAACGATCACGTTGCGGCCACAATGGCTCCTTACTTCTGTATTTCATACTATGGAAATACAATACTGCCATAACATCAGCCATCCCTAAGGAGCCTCCAGTATGTCCCGAACCGGCGGCGGCAAGACTTTTCAACGTAGCAATTCTTATTTCCTTCGCCTTATGTTTTAATTGATCTATTTGTTCTGTAGTCATTATTAAAAATCGTTATGAAGCAAAATTACCAAAAATAAAAATAAGAAGATCATTACTATTCATAACTATGCATACTAATTTTTCCATGCTTATCTTTTGCCATTCCCCAGTATAATCTCCTTAAGCTCAATTTTCCCTTCAATGGACATATCCTCTCGCTCATCAATACATTGCGTAACTTTCTTTTTAAAACTCCAACAGGTCATCTGCCTCATTTGTAATGTATTGGATAATTCTACTGTGGATATTTCAGGAGAGTTACAAACCAAATGAGCTAATTTAAAAGCGTCAGGTAAATAGATTTTACAACGATGAAATATAGTATGTGCTGTGGCTGACTCCTCTTTTTTACATCGAGTACATCGGCGCGAATAGGGCGTTTTCCCTGAACAGTATTTTGTATTGCCACAATTTCGACAAACAAAACCATCGTGCCACTTCTCTTCTGCCAAAAAAGCTAAGCACTTTTCTTCATCATCAAAAAAAGTTTGGAGTTGCTTAATATTTATCTTATCAAAAATTGTTAACATTATTTAAAACTAATTTACAATGTTGATTTACAACAACATAAGTCATACACCGCTGTTTTACAGGCTGCAAATATAAAAAAATGGTGATATTTATGCGCTAAATTAAAATAAAATATTACTTTTGCCGCTCATAATTAAAAGCATAATAACTATGGTAAAGAATACACTAACAATAGCAATAGCGATATTATTCATATTCAGCTTAAATGCCTGCAACAACAGCAAAGCCAACGACAACACTACGAAAACATCTTCAGAGGCTACCGCCACCGTTCAAAAAGATGTCGATCCCACGGCAATGCAAAGTACTGAAGGCTCTCAGACAAGTGAAAATCAAGCAGAAGGAAAAGTCCATAAGATTAATACTGCTACCTTTATCAACAAAATATTTGACTATAAAAAGAATCCTAAGAAATGGGTATATAAAGGCGACAAACCGGCAATAATCGATTTTTATGCTGATTGGTGTGGCCCATGCAAAAAAGTAGCCCCAATAATGGATGAACTAGCCAAGAAATATGCCGGCAAGGTGAACTTCTACAAAATCAATACTGATGATGAGAAAGAACTTTCAGGAAGTGTATTTGGCATACGCTCTATCCCAAGTATTTTGTACATTCCTGTAAATGGTCAACCAATGATGTCCACAGGATTATATCCAAAATCGGAATACAATAAACAAATAGAAACAAATTTATTAAACAAAAACAAGTAAACTCTTAAATATTATAAATAATGACAACTGTATTAACAAAACAACTTTTTTTAGAAAAAGTATTTAACTACGAAGCCAATAAAGATTGGGTTTTTGAAGGAGATCTTCCCTGTATTATTGACTTTTATGCTGATTGGTGTCAGCCATGTAAAATGGTAGCGCCAATATTAGAAGAACTTTCTGATGAATATGCAGGAAAGATTAATATTTACAAGGTGAATACCGAAGTTGAACAAGAATTAGCCGGTGCTTTTGGTGTTCGCAGTATTCCTTCAATGTTGTTCTGCCCCAAGGAAGGACAACCACAGATGGCTGTAGGCGCATTGCCAAAAGAGTCATTAGTACAGGCTATTAATGATGTCTTGCTTAAGTAATATCTTAATAGCAAGTTTTTCATATATTAGGTTTTAGGTTAAAAAAGGGCAGAGAAATCTGTCCTTTTTGTTTGCCCTAAATTTGGCCAATTATATTTTTATCAAGCCCATTAAAAACATGTCGAAAATACTACTTAGCACTTCCTACTTCCCTCCCATAGAATATATGGCAAAAATAATCGAAGCTGATGAGGTAATAATTGAAGCGCATGAGAATTTCCAAAAACAATCCTACCGGAATCGCTGTTATATTGCAGGTCCCAACGGGAAACAGATGCTCAATATACCAATTGTAAAGCCACAAGGCAATCATACAACAATACAAGAGGTGCTTCTTTCCACACCCTTTAACTGGAAAGAACAACATTGGAACTCCATTGAAACAGCCTATAATTCAAGTCCTTTTTTACTCTATTATGAAGACGAAATAAAAGAGGTATTCTTCGATAATCATAAAACACTTTGGGACTTTAATTGGGCACTATTGAACCTCAGCAAGGAATTATTACAAATAGAAACACTATTCACTCCCAGCGACAAATACATTTCAAAACCTGAAAGCAGCATTGATTTACGTAACAAAATACATCCAAAAAAACCTTCAACACTAGTTCAGGAACCCTATATCCAAGTATTTAGCAGTAAATACGATTTTATTCCCAATTTAAGTTTATTGGATTTACTCTTCAATTTAGGTCCCGAATCAGGAATCTATTTAAGAAAAAAGCAGCACAAATAAAGCTCCCTATAAATCTATGCTTTTTTTCCTTAATTTTGGGCAACTATAAACAATAATTTATGTCAGCCCAGAACTCATCATTTATCCGTATGTCCTCCTCCGAAAAGTTAATGCCACAAGAAGAGCTATTAATGACCAAAGTCAAAAAAGAAAATTTCACCATTGGAATTCCAAAAGAGACTGTATTACAAGAAGTAAGAGTTTCATTAGTTCCTTCAGCTGTAGCTTTGCTAACAGAAAATGGACACCGGATAAGAGTAGAGCGAGGTGCAGGTAACAAAGCTAATTTTAGCGATAGAGAATATGCCGAGGCAGGCGCAGAACTCTTTGACTCTTCAGCAGAAATATATCAATCTGACATTGTAATAAAAGTAGCACCACCAACTATAGAGGAAATCGCACTCATGAAAAAGCGGATAATTCTTATCTCCGCATTACATAATAGAGCTCAAAACAGACAATATTTTAAAGCCCTGATGGCAAAAAAGATTACGGCATTATCGTATGAGCATATTAATAACAGCACCAATGAGCATCCCATTCTTCATTCTATTTCTGAAATTGCCGGTACAACATCCATATTAGTTGCCGCACATTACCTAAGCCTACCCAATTGGGGAAGAGGAAAAATGCTTGGTGGCTTCACCGGCATCAACCCATCAGAAGTAGTGATTCTGGGAGCCGGAACAGTAGCTGAGTCAGCAGCCCGAACAGCAGTAGGGCTGGGATGCTTAGTAAAAGTTTTTGATAATTCCATCACCAAACTACGTCGTTTAAAAAATAATGTCAATGATAGAGTATTCACTTCTATCATTCAACCCGATGTATTAAGCCATTCATTAAAATCTGCTGATGTAATTATAGGGGCATTATACATTAAAAACGAATACACTATGCACGTGGTAAGTGATGAAATGGTCAGAGATATGAAACAAGGGAGCATTATTGTTGATGTGAGTATTGATAGAGGAGGCTGCTTTGAAACATCAAGGCCTACCAACCACCTCGACCCTGTATATCAAGTTCATGGGGTAACGCATTATTGTGTTCCCAATATCTCAGCCCGCACACCACATACTGCTTCCTATGCCCTAAGCAATTACTTTGCACCCTTTATTTTAGAGCTTTCCAATGCAGGTGGAATAGCACAACTTCTTGTTGAAGAGCAAGGCATTAGAAAAGGCATCTACCTTTATAATGGGAAACTCACTTTTAGTAGAATTGCAGAACGATTTAAACTTAGCTTTCAAGATTTAAATTTACTCCTTGCCACCTTTAGATAAGCCTATGTCTATTTTAAAAATAGTAAGCCAAAAATTAGCAGACCCAAGACTTGAAGGTATTGATGTAGATAGCGATAGATTGGTGGAGGTACACCGGCAAATTATGCTTGAAAAGCCAATGATGAACCAAGTCTTCAAAGACTTCTACAATAAATGTATTGAATTGGACAACACCTACTTTAGCGGGACAGGACAACGTATTGAAATTGGAGCAGGAGTTAGTTTTTTTAAAAATGAATATCCTGAAGTTATTGCAACTGACATCAAAGAAGCCACAAATCTGGATCGTGTTCTTGATGCTTTAAACATGGATCTTGCAGATAAAAGTGTAAGCGCCTTTTACGGCCTCAATTGTTTTCATCATTTCCCAAAACCAAGAAAATTCTTTGCCGAGTTAGAGCGCACTTTAGTCCAAGGTGGAGGATGTGTTCTCATTGAGCCATACTATGGGCCCATTGCAACTAAAATGTATAAGAACCTCTTTGATACCGAAATCTTCGACCCGGAGCAAAAAGAATGGGAATCCGAATCAGGAATAATGCAAGGAGCCAATCAAGCCCTTTCCTATATGGTATTTATTCGCGACAGAGATAAATTTGAAAGAGAATTTCCTCAGCTGGAGATTGTTAAGATAGAAATATTAAATAATTATTTACGCTATTTAATTTCGGGAGGATTAAATTTCCGTTCACTTCTCCCCTCTTTTATAAGTCCATTGATACGTGGTACTGAATATCTATTTAAACCTATAAATAAATATCTTGGATTACATTATGCTATTGTAATACGAAAAAAGAAATAATCAGGCTAGCAAAAAATACGATTAAACACAAAGTATAGCCAAAAGATACAAGTCTTAATTTATTTGTATTTCATAAGACCTTCAAAAACTTAGGCTGAGATAAATTATACCAAAACCATAGAATTCATCAATATATTGCTTACAAATTAAAGTTTAAGAAGCATTCAATTATTATGTATTTTCGCAAAATACTATAACCAAATAAAATCATACTATGAATCAAAACAAACCAGTACAAGGCGATATTAACATGAAAAAAGTATTACCAATAGCATTAATAGTGGGCTTGCTATTATTATTGATAATATTTTGGAGTAAAATGACTATTACTATAGGAGCGGGAGAAGCCGGTGTAATTTTTAATACATTTGAAGGAGGTATTAATGTTGAAGAAGCCCCTTTGGGTGAAGGATTTCATTTTATTGCACCATGGAACAAGGTATATATCTATAGTGTACGTCAGAAGGAAAATTCTGAAGACATGAAAATGCTCTCTTCCAATGGTTTAGAAATAACCATTGACGTTTCTGCATGGTTTAGACCTGTGGAATCAAAACTACCTTATTTGCATAAGATTATTGGTAAATCGTATGAAACACAGATTGTTGTCCCAGCCATAAGAGCAGCAGCAAGAAGTGTAATAGGGCGTTATACACCGGAGGAAATATATTCCACCAAAAGAGATGCAATACAAGAAGAGATGTACACTGAAACAAAAAAAATATTAGATCAGAAGTATATCTTCCTTGACAGAATGCTTATTCGCTCAATTGTTTTACCTGAAAAATTAAAGGCTGCCATTGAGAGCAAACTTAAACAAGAGCAACTGTCCTTAGAATATGAGTTTAAACTAACGAGAGCAAAGAAAGAAGCCGAAAGACAACGTATTGCAGCAGAAGGAGAAGCGGCTGCCAACAAAATTATCAATAGTAGTTTGACCGATGGTTTACTTAAGATGAGAGGTATAGAAGCCACCATCAAATTAGCCGAATCTAAGAATGCAAAAACTGTAATTATCGGTTCAGGAAAGGGAGGTCTTCCTTTAATTCTTAACAATTAATACTCCGTAAGAAATAATACAAAAAGCAGACAATTAATTATCTGCTTTTTGTATTTCCTAATATTCCATAATGAATAAGCGTATATTTCGGCTCGCCATACCCAATATTATCAGCAATATTACAATTCCTCTTTTAGGAATTGTAGATACTGCACTGATGGGACACCTAAAGAGTTTAACCTATGTGGGAGCTATTGCTTTAGGGAGCATGATTTTCAATTTTCTGTATTGGGGAATGGGATTTCTCCGAATGGGGACATTAGGATTTACGGGACAAGCTCATGGGGCCTCCAACTCAGTAGAGGTTAGTCTTGTGTTACAACGCTCCATTCTTATTGCCCTAAGCCTAGCCGCAATAATACTCTTTATTCATCCCTGGATCATCGAAGGAGGCCTAAGTCTTACCCACTCCAGTGAAGCCATAAAAACAGAAGCTTCCAATTATTTCAACGTCCGAATATGGGCTCTTCCGGCAAGTTTGATGATCCTAAGTTTGAGTGGCTGGTTTGTGGGAATGCAAAACACCTATTACCCCATGCTTATTTCTATACTATCCAATATTGCTAATATTATCTTATCCTTTGTATTTGTTTTCCATTTTCAGATGAAGACCGAAGGGGTAGCATTGGGAACTGTTTTAGCGCAATATATTGCCCTGATTGTTGGCATTATTCTTTGGCTAAAAAAATACAAAAATTACTGGTTTAAAGCAAAATGGAGCGAGTTGGTAAATTATAAATTAACCGCATTTATGCATGTTAATAAGGACATCTTTATCCGCTCGTTGGGAATAATATTCGTATTATCCTACTTTACAATAAAGTCAGCAAATATTAGTGATACCAGCCTTGCTGTAAACACATTATTATTCCAATTTTTTATCTTTTTTTCCTATTTAATGGATGGATTTGCTAATGCAGGAGAAGCATTAAGTTCCAAAGCCATTGGGGAGAAAAATATATATAAACTCAAGGAGGTAATAAAATCCACCTTTATCCTAGGACTGGGATTTAGCCTTATATTTACCTTAATTTATGCTTTTGCAGGAGAATATATACTTAAATTATTCACTAATAACCAAGATTTACTGGCCGCCACTACACCTCTTTTATTCTGGGTAGTAGCTCTTCCTACCCTATCATTCCCTGCTTTTATCTTTGACGGAATATTTGTTGGCGCCACAGCCTCTGTTGCCATGCGGAACACAATGATAATGGCTACGCTGCTAATATTTATTCCAATTATGTATTCCGGATTTGGAGATGATATAGTACGCTTGTGGACTGCTTTTTTAGCCTTTATGTTTGCTCGGGGAATCTTACTTATTCTCTATTTGAAGAAATCTGTCTTATCAAAGGTTCAAGTATAACTGCAGGCAAGTCTGCACCCCTATTTACAATTAGGAGAAAGACAGTAAAAAAACAACGCCTCAACTTCTTCCAAATAAATTATTTTACACTCATTTTTATAACTCTATTTTGCTTCCTTAAACGGGCGTCCTTAGCCATTCCAAGCAGCATTCCAACTAATAGGCCTCCTATCAATCCATATATCAGGCCATGATTTACTTGGACACTCACTCCCAAAGCAATGCCAAGACTTATCCCAAGGCTTATCCCAATTCCTGTAAAATACCCTTCGGTAATAAAGGAAAATTCCTTCTTCAGATATTTAATAAATTGCGTTAATCGACTGTGATAATATTTGTAATTATTGTCTGGATTAACCTTCAAGTTAAGTTTGTCAAGCTCTTCTTCAATCTCATACAAATATTCTTGCGATAAATTTTTATTAAGCAAACTTGAAAACACCGACACAAATTTCTGATATACTTGTATTTCAGATTTATTGTTCGAATTCACTATTCGACCTTCAAAGTATGATCTTGCCTCTTTAATATTCATAATATCATTTTATAATTACTCTATTGAAATTCAAAAATAGTAATTTTAAGTATATCATATCAAAATATATCACTTAGAAACCAAACAAAATCAAGCCTTAGTATTTATAAAAAAACAATACCCATGAAAATGTTCATGGGTATTGATCACTTGGGTTATATATAGAATTTTTTTATTGATGCAATATTAAAACTTT
>WGCS01000235.1 GCA_015493685.1 Bacteroidales bacterium | reverse complement strand
ATTATGATTTTGGCTGTTTTTATGACGCCAAATATCGCAAATGCGCAGGTTACGACTTTCCCTTACAGCGAAGGTTTTGAGAATGCCGGCAGCATCCCTACCGGATGGACTAATGATGCCTCCGATGCAGGTGGAGATTGGCAGTTTGTAACTTCTAACTCTCATGGACCTTCGGCAGATCATACTAGTGGTGCTGGATATTATGCCCTGTTAAATGACTATAGTGTGTCTACATCCAATAGCCCGTTTAATTTATTATCACCTACTTTCGATTTAAGTACTGTAGGTAAAACATACCAATTAACCTATTGGGCATGGATAGGTGCTGATGGAGCAACTAACCCTATTAAGGTGTATGTTTCTTCTGATGGTGGTACTAATTGGACACTTGTTTTTACTCATGATCATTCTACAACAAATACTTGGTTTCAGAATACCATTTCATTAGCTTCTTATACAACTTCTACTGTTGTTGTAAAGTTTGAAGGAACTTCAATTTATGGCTATTCTACAGATAACTCAGGAATTGATGATGTTGTAATTGAAGAAGTACCAGCCTGTCCTCCTCCAACTACTCCAATGATAACAAGCCTAAGCACTACTAGTGCTCAACTTAATTGGACAAGTGGTGGATCTACACACTTTAATGTAGAGTATGGTCCTGTAGGCTTTACTCAGGGTACAGGAACTATGTTAAGTATCGCTACCGATACTTTTGCAGTACTTTCTAATCTTACTGCCGCAACTTCTTACGATTGGTATGTGAGAGACTCTTGTAATGCTACTGATATTAGTACTTGGGTTGGACCTAATACTTTTACTACAAATTGTAATGTAGTATCTACTTTCCCTTGGACAGAAAGCTTTGAAAATAATTTTAACTTTTTATGTTGGGACAATACAGGAACTTCTTCCTATATCTGGGAAACGAATGATGGAACTACTCATGGTCCCGGTTCAGTAACCAACGGTACTATGGCAGCTATGTTCAATGTTTATAATGCATCTACCGGTAATACTGCAACAATGACCACACCTACATTTGATATGTCCACAATGACCTCTTCAGTAGTGTCTTTTGATTATTGGATGAGTGGTTCTGCGGATGCTGATTTATGGATTAAGGTAGAACAGTCAGTTGATAATGGAGTCACATGGACAACTATTTTTACTAAGGTACAAGATGGTACTATCAGTTCATGGACTAGCGAGATGCTTGTGTTACAAGGAGTAAGTGCCACTACAAAACTTCGTTTTGTTGCTAGTAGTGATTGGGGCTCTTATAATATCTTTATTGATAATATTAAGGTTTACCAAGCACCTTCCAATGAAATTGAAGTAGCGGAGGTTTTAGGTACTTTCGGAGGTTTTAATGCTCCAACAGCAAGTGTTGTTAAAGCAGTAGTGATGAATAATGGCGCTGTGAATCAGACTAATATTCCAATGAATTATACATTAGATAATGGCACTGTTATAAGTGATACAATGCCTGCTTTAGCTGCTTTTACAACGGATACATTTACTTTTGCAACTCCCGTTAATGGGTCTGCAGTAGGTATGCATACCCTTACTGTATTTTCCACTTTAACAGGTGATGAGGACAGTACTAATAATTCAGCGAGCCTTAGTTTTGTTACTAACGCTGTAACTACAGTGCCTAGTACTTTTGGATTTCCAAATACTTATGATGCTCGTATTCAATTAGTAAACAATGCAAAGTCTTTTGCAGCTATTGATTCCATTGCTAACAATGGTTCCGGAAATGGAATCCATTTTGAGGGAGGTTCTTCTTCATGGGGCTCTACACCAAGTACAGTGACAGCAGCTTTTGCTTATACTGATCATATTGCAAAAGCAGATGCTGTAGTTGATGCAACAGCTAAGGCTAATTTATTTGTGAGCCTTGACTTGAAAGAATTCCGTGCCTTCGGAAATCAACATTATACATGGTTTAGAGTAATGCTTAATGATACTGTTTATGCTAAATCATTGGATGGAGACTCCGTTTGGACTCCTAGTAGTGATGAAACTCCATGGCAAGCTATTGTTCTTAATTTGAATGATTATGCTGGTACTATTTTTAATATCTCCTTCCAAGGGGCATTAAAATACAATGAGGCATATTCTGCCCCGGGTTGTAAAATATATCTTGATAATATTCATTTTTATGAGCCACCACAAAACGATTTAAGTGTTACTACTTTAGTTAGTCCTGTAAGTTCTATCTGTAACGACACAGCCGCTAATGTAAGCGTTGTTGTAGCTAATCCGGGTATCGCTTCTCAAAGCAATATTCCTGTAACAGCTATTGTAACTCTTCCCAACGGTACTAATGTAACTCTTACCGGTATAACAGGTACTATTGGTGCATTAGGTGGTGTTGATACTGTTTCTATGGGGACACTAAATACTAGTGCTTATGGTACATATAATGTTAGCTCTTATGCCACATTGGCAACAGACCAAGATAATTCCAATGATACTCTTTCCGCAAGTTTTGAAATCTATGCACCTTTCGCAGTGGATTATGTAGAGACTTTTGATGGAAACTCACTTTACTGGGCTGCTACTCCCGGTTGGTCTGTTAGTGCTAGTCACGGTAAAACAGGAAGAGGATTGTATAAGGATTTTTATGGTTCAGGTACTAATGCTTCAGGTTATGCTTTTATGAATCGTAAAATAGGTCCAATTCCGGCAGGAGCTGATTTAGTATTCGATTATCGTATTATTAATTGGTCCGGATATCCAAATACAGCTACTACCCTTGATGCAGATAGTTTCTTCTTTATGGTTTCCAATAATTGTGGAGCTAGCTTTGATACCTTGTATGTAGTTGACTCTACAAATCATGTTACTACTACAGCATGGGCTCATGTACAAGTGAGTATGGCAGCTTATGCCGGTCAAAATGTAATTATTGAGATAGCCGGACAACGTACTGCAGGAGATTATTACTTTGATTTAGATAATTTTGGTATTGCCACTCCGCCTTCAGTAGATTTAGGTCCTGATATGGCAATTTGTATTGGTGATACTGCAAGTATTAATGGACCTGTAGTTTCAGGTTATACTTATATGTGGACAGCCAATGGTGATACTCTATCTACCACTGCTTCTTCTATTCAAACTGATTCGACAGGTATTTATACCATTGAAGTTAGTGCACCAATGGGCGTTGTTTATGATACAATTAATGTAACAGTAAATGCACTTCCAGTGGTTAGTTTCACAGGCTTGGCAGCTACCTATTGTACCAATGATATGGCAGCGACTCTTGTTGGAACTCCTGCCAATGGCACTTTCAGTGGAAATGGAGTTAGCGCTTCAATGTTTGACCCTGCTATTGCCGGTGCTGGTGTTCAGGTTGTGAACTATACTTATACTGATTCTAATACTTGTACCAATTCAATTAACGATACTACTACTGTTTATGAAGCACCTACAGCTACCATGACTCCTGATACAACAATTTGTGAAGGCGAAAGTGTAACTCTTTCTGCAGGAAGTGCAGTAGCTACTCCAGGAGTGTTCTTCTCTAGTTATATTGAGGGTTCCGGTAATAATAAAGCCTTAGAAATTTATAATGGTACTAATGATACTATTAGTCTTGACAATTATGCTATTATGACTAATTATAATGGTCATCCTTGGTCAGGAGAATATCATTTTCCAACAGGAGCACAATTAGCTCCAGGTGATGTATTTGTTGTTGCCAATGAAGCTTCTAATGCAGCAATTTTAGCTGTAGCAGACGATAGTCTTGCCTATAATGCCGGTGGATATGTTGTTGGATTTAATGGAGATGATGTTCGCGCATTATATAAATTTAACACCCCTACTGATAGCGCTATTGTTGATATTATTGGTCGTTATGACCTAGTTGATCCAGGTCACGGATGGGCTGTAGCCGGTGTTGCCGATGCTACTAAAGATCATACTTTAATTCGTAAGTCAAATGTTGTTGGCGGAAGCAACGATTGGGATGCTATTGCAGGTACTGATTCTTTAAATTCTCAATATCTTGTTTATCCTAAAAATGATTTCTCTATGTTGGGATCTCATACTGCTATGGCTAGTGTTGCTCCTTCTTACTTATGGAGTAATGGTGATACTACAGTTTCAATTACAGTTAATCCAACTACGACTACTGTTTATACAGTGAATGTTTCAAATACAAATTGTGTTGCTGTTGATTCTGTTACTGTAACAGTAAATCCAATGCCTGTTGTTAATTTAGGTGCAGATACTACTATTAAGTGGTCATGGGCACTTACTTTAGATGCTGGTAATCCTAATGCTTCTTATTTATGGAGTACTGGAGCCACAACTCAAACAGAGACTTTTGATAGCCTTAACTTAACTAATGATGCTGCTAATACAGTTTATGTTGATGTTACTGCTAATGGTTGCTCTGCTTCTGATACTATTGTAATTACGGTAATGAATGATGTGTCTATTAATAATGCATTAAGCAATGTTAATATGACTATTTATCCAAATCCAAATAATGGTCATTATACAATGGTTATTAATGGTTATACTGGTGAAATTAATATGGAAGTTATTGATTTAGCCGGTCAGCTTGTTTACAAAGAGAAGTTAGATGCTACAACGAATTTTAATGCTAAATTCGATATGAGTACTTTGGCAAAAGGTGTTTATTATATCAAACTTACTAATAAGGATGGTGTAAAAACTCAGAAGTTAATTATTAAATAAAATTTAGTTCTTAATGATAATATAAGAGGCAGCCGAAAGGTTGCCTCTTTTTTTTATCATAATAAAGCTTAGATTAATATTTATACATGTTATTATGATATTAGCTATCTTTGTCATTGGTAGAGTTAGTTTATTCTATTCATGATATAAATCTTTAGAATCTCAAAGTATTAAATCAGTACTGTTTTATGAAAAAAATTATTTATAGTCTTATTATTCTAATTTCTTTGATTTCGGGAGCTCAATCAATAAAAGCTCAGGGATATAAATTTACGGATAACTTATATTGGGGCGGTAGCTTTGGAATTTCAATAGGTACCTATACCTATATACAAATTGCACCCATATTAAATTATGAGATCTCTGATGAGTTTACAGCGGGTGTAGGTCTAGAATATACTTATTTTGCTGACCATAGGGCGAAGATTACTTATGCCGGGTCCATTTGGACTCCGAGAGTTTTTATTCGCTATTTCTTCCTTGATGATTTTTTTGCTCATCTTGAATTTCAACAGTCCTATTATAAAGATGCATATACAGTGCAGGGAATGGGAAATAATTGGCTTACTCTACATCATTATTATGCAGGTGCAGGATACCGATCATGGGTAGGTGATAATTCGTATATGTATGCAATGCTACTCTTTGATTTAGAACGCAGGGATATTAATTTTGGCTCTAATCCTATTATTCAGATTGGTTTCGCTTCCGGCTTTTAGTTTATATCTGTTTTGCTTGCATTACGTGCTGCCAATTGAGCTGTTGAGTAAGCAATTTGAAAATTATAACCTCCGGTATCAGCGTCTAAATCAATAACTTCACCGGCAAAATACAAACCTTTTACTAATTTTGACTCCATTGTTTTAGCGTCAATTCCACTAAGGTCAATGCCTCCTTGAGTAATTATAGCTTCCTTAAAACTTCTACTTCTACTAACGGTAAAGTGGAGGTCTTTCAATAGATGTCTTATTTTCTTCCTCTCTTCAGCCGTAATTTGATGTGCTTTTTTTTCTTTGTTTATACCGCAAAGTTCTAGCATGGGATGAATGAGTTTTGAAGGAAGCCATTGTTTAAAGAGATTGTCAACTTGTTTTTTTCTGTTGTCATCAATATCTCTAAGTAATCTACGGTCGAGTTTTTCCATATCGAGTGCCGGCTTTAAATCAATGGAAATAGCTACCTTTTTATTGTCATCCAATGCCAAAACAATATCTCTGCTCAGGGTGAGAATTATGGGACCCGAAAGTCCAAAATGAGTGAAAATCATTTCTCCAAACTCTTCACGAATTTTCTTACCCTCAACCCACAATGTTGCGTTTACATTTTTCAAACTCAGGCCCATTAATGAAGGGGCAAGTTCTCCAATTGTTTCTACCGGTACAAGGGCGGGGAGAGGCTTGATTATTTTATGCCCCAGTTCTTTAGCCAGCTTATATCCGTCGCCTGTGGAGCCTGTTAATGGGTATGATTTGCCTCCTGTGGCAAGAATAACTGTTGGGGCATAGGCCTTCTTCTTCTGTCCCATTTGTAGATATTCTACGTGATGTATTTTCGCCTCTTTTGTGATGATATGTTTTACTTCAGCATTGGTTTCGAGTTTTAAATATTTAGTAAAAGCCCATTTGCTTAATGCTTGTAATACGTCTTTGGATTTATCCGATGCCGGGAATACTCGATTTCCCCTTTCTGTTTTATAATCTAGACCTTGCCCTTTGAGTATGTCAAGGATGTCGTCTTTAAAGAATTCTTTATAAGCTGTTTTGAGAAATTTTGCTCGTGGATGTATCTTCTTAAAATGATGTGAAGCATAACTGTCGTTGGTGATATTGCATCGTCCTTTGCCTGAAATTAGCATTTTTCTACCTACAGCTCTCTTTTTCTCCAATAGTAATACATCCTTTCCCTCTCTGCCGGCAATTCCTGCGGCTACTATTCCTGCGGGTCCGCCTCCAATAATTATTATGTCAAAATTATCTTTAGCTTTAGCTTGTTTTTCCATAGGGGCAAAACTACATTATTTTTGTTCGCCAACGGACCTATATTATGTACCGCTATTATTTTAAAAATGGGCCCATTATAGATTTTGGATTAGCAATTATTTCTTCGGGACTCCCTTGGGCAATAATATTTCCTCCTTGTTCCCCTGCACCACTGCCAAGCTCTATAATATAATGACAAGCTTGCAATACCTGTGGATGATGTTCTACCATTATTATGGTGTGATCCTCTTTAATAAGCTTGTTGAATATATTGAATATCAATTGTATATCATTGTTACCAAGTCCTTTACTGGGCTCATCCAATAGAAAAAGAGTTCTGCTATTATTGTTTGTTACCAAATATTTAACAAGCTTAATGCGTTGCTTTTCTCCTAGAGAGAGCTCTTTTACGTGTTGTCCCAATGTTAAATAGGAAAGTCCCATGGAGAGTAATAGTTCCAATTTAGGAGCTAATCTGGTGTTAGTATTGAAAAAAACAGCAGCTTCTTGAATTGTTAAATCAAGGATTTCAGCAATATTTTTCCCTTGATGATAATAGTTAAGAACCATATTATTAAATCCACTGCCATTACATTCGGGGCAAGTTTCAACGATATCACTTAAGAAGTCCATCTTTACACTTAGGCTTCCAAGCCCATTACAATTGGGGCATTTGCCTTCCTTGCTTGTATTGGAGAAGAAAGAAGCTTTTTTATTTTTTATTTTAGCTTTGGGTTCTGATGCCATCACTCTTTTTATTTCATCATAGAGTCCCAAATAGGAGGCGATATTCTGAAATTGATTTATGCTTTCATCTTGAGCATCAATACGAATACATTGCTCGAAGTATTGCAATCCATCAATAGATTCGCATTGTATCGCTTTAGCATAGTGAGCTGATTGGTAAATTACCCTGTCTAATAAGGAAGTCTTTCCACTGCCTGACACTCCACAGATGCCTACTATAGAATTTGTAGGGATGTTTAAATCAATATCTTTTAGGTTGTTGGCAGAAGCAGAAACAATACTAACTTTCTTTTCATTGGTATATATTTTGCAAGAGTCTCGTTTTATCTTAGTAAAAGAAAATTTAAAATCAGAAGATTTTTTTTGTTGAATAATATTCCCTCCTTCTTTTCCCGATCCGGGTCCAAATTCATATACTAAATCAGCATTTTTAATAAATAATGGATTGTGTTCAATGGCAATTACGGTATTAAGGTTTTTTGTCAGATGTTGAAGTTGTTGTATGATATTTAAACTGTTTTTAGGGTGCAGGGCTCTGCTTGGCTCGTCAAAAATATAGGTGATGCCACTCATTTTATTGTTTAGGTTGCTTGCAAGACTTATTCTTTGCATTTCACCACCTGAAAGACTTTCAATACTGCGGCTACTACTTAGGTAGCCTAATTCAAGTTTGCTCAACAGCAGTAGCTTTTCTTGTAGTTCTATAAGAATGCTATGGCTAATTTTCTTTTCCCTTTCAGTAAATGTTTCCCCCCATACTTTAAGTAGATTTAGTGTCTCCTTAATGCTTAATTGACTTATCTCAGCGATGTTTGTTGTGTGAATTGTATAGGAGAGCACCGTTGGTTTATAGCGAGTGCCAAGGCAAGACGGGCATTCTACTTGTTTCATTATAGAAGTGAAATTAGCAGCGCGGTGGTCGTTATGTTTACGCTGATATTCCTTATTAATTAGAGGTATTAATCCTTCCCAATGGCTGATGAAGTGATGTGAACCGCTACGCCCTTTTCTTGTGAATTCCCAATTGACATCAAGTTGATGATCAGGAGCTCCATAGAGAATAATATTCTTTGTGTCTTCATTTAACTCTCGCCATGGACGTTCCAAATTGAGTGATAGAAGTTGGTCCAAGGCTTTTAATATCCAGTGATATTGTCCGTTAGTATTTAGGTAGAACCGGGCAATTTTTTCATTGCTTATTGTTGGTTCATATATCGATTTACTATAATCTGAAATAATCGCTTCCTCATTGGCAATGGTAATTTTTCCTAAGCCTTTGCATTCTTGGCATGCTGATTCTTGTTTGTTAAAAGAAAAGAAGCCTGATTCTTCATTGCAGGGCTGCTTCTGTTTGTTGTGTGATAGGCGTGAGAATAGTAAGCGATACAAATCGTGAAGTCCGCTATAGGTGCCAATAGTTGATCGTAGAGAAGCTTTGCCTTTTTTTTGTTCAATACTAAGGCAGGCAGTAAGCCCTGAATAATTTTGAAAGTCAGCTTCTGTATTATTATTTATTCGAGAGCGAATATAATTGGGTAATGTTTCGCTATATACCTGACGTCCGGTAGAATAAATGGTGTCAAAAGCGAGAGAAGATTTTCCGCTGCCGGAGACCCCGGTGAATATAATAAACTTATTGCGTGGAATATCTAAATTTATATTCTTAAGATTATGGGTTTTGACTCCGGAAAAATGAATACTTTCTTTATGTTTGGTTTCAGTTTGTTGGCTTGAATAGTCTTCATTGGGTAGTAAATGGCGTACGGCCAAAGAGCTTAAACTATCTTGCCGGAGAAATTCTTGTTGAGGACCTTCGAAAACAACATTTCCGCCCAGGGTACCACTTTGGGGCCCGAGCTCTATAATATGGTCACCGGAAGTAATAATATCTTCGTGGTGTTCAATAATAATTATGGTATGACCTTTAGCTTTTAACTTTCTGATGGCTTTAATAAGGATGTCAACATCATAACTATGAAGGCCTGTGGTAGGTTCGTCCAATAGGTATAAGGTAGGACTTTTGGTTTTGCGGCTCATTTCAGCGGCAAGTTTTATTCGTTGTGCTTCTCCACCTGATAGTGTTGTAGCTCTTTGTCCCAGAGTGATATAGCCGAGTCCCAGTTCGTCGATGCTATACAATATATTTTGTATATCCTTATGGTCAGAAAAGAAATCGATGGCTTCGATAATACTCATATCAAGTACTTCTTTGATATTTTTTCCTTTATACTTTATGTCCAATATTGTTTTTTGAAAACGATTTCCATGACAACTTTCGCAGGGTATTTCTACATTGCCAATAAAGTGCATGCCTACCACATTATATCCGGCACCTTGGCATTCTTCACATCGACCGCCTTTTACATTAAATGAAAAATGGCTACTTTTTAGTTTCTGATTTTTTGAACTTTCCAATTTGGCATAAAGTGCTCTTATTTTATCAAATACTTTAGTATAAGTGGCCGGATTGGAACGAGGAGTTCGCCCTATGGGACTTTGATCGATACTGATTATAGTTGTCGGAAGTAAATCATTTTCCTGTATGTATCTTCGTTGACTCCTCTTAAAGTCACGGGCTAAGCAATCGAGAATAAGTGAGGATTTTCCACTGCCCGAAACCCCACATACAATATTGATTGCCTGAAGCTGGAAATGAGCATTGATATTTTTTAAATTATTAGTGTCAATATTATGGAGTGAGAAATAATTGGGACTAATGGTTGATGCTGTAGGTTTGTAATTTGTAATTACAGTTTTATTCAGGTATTTCCAACTTAAGCTATCTTTTATTTCAGTGCTAATAAAGTCATCATAAGTTCCGTTAAAGAGTAATTTTCCTCCGTTTATTCCTGCTTTTGGGCCAATATCAATAATCCAGTCAGCCATCCGGATCATTTCATTTTCATGTTCAATAAGGAGCACGGTGTTCCCTTTGTTAACTAGTTGACGCATTAGTTTCTTTAAAGGGATAAGATCGGCAGAATGGAGCCCGACAGAAGGCTCATCAAAGATATATAACAGACCTGACAAGGAAGATTGAGCCATAGTGGCTAATCGTATTCTTTGTGACTCGCCGGCAGAGAGTGTAGCGGCTGTTCTGTTGATTTGTAGATAGGATAAGCCCAAATCCAGAAGGATATTAGTGCTCTTAATAATTTGTTTTTCAATAGAATACAGCGCTTTATCTTTGGTGTCCTTGGAGGCAGATGTAAAGAAGCTGTTTATTTCAGCGATATTCATTTGTTGGAAGTCTGCCATGTTTTTATTGCCAAAGTAAAAACTTAAGGCAGCTTTATTAAGTCTGGCCCCGTGGCATACCGAGCAACTTTCAGCACTTACAAAACGGAGAATATTAGCATTGCGGTCACGTTTTAGTATTTCTTCCATAATAGGAATAATACCTCTATAATAGCCATTCTCTCTTGGTTTAGCAGTAATTCCTGTCCATTTCATTCTGCTTTCCAAGCTGTGTTTCCCAAAGGGAATTTTTATTTTATTACTTCCATACCAAATAATATTTTTATTTTGTTCGCTAAGTTTATCCCAAGGAGTATCAACGTCGAAGCCTTCCGCTTTACACACCTGATTCATCACATCTATGGTTACTTGGGAATATACTGTATAGCCGCTGGGAGTTGTTATTTGCAAAGCGCCTTGTCTCAAACTAAGTTTGGGGTCCTTGATGATAAGGGTTGGATTAATATGCTCTTCCATGCCAATACCGTGACACTGATTACAGGCGCCATAAGGAGTGTTAAATGAAAATAGGCGACGCTGTTGTTTTAAGGGTGAAATAGCTATTCTGCTTTTCCCAAAGCGCGCCATTAAAAGTCTGAGGAGGTCATAAACACCACTCATTGTGCCTACCGTAGAGCCTGCATGATGGCTTATTGTTCGTTGACTTACGGCCACTACCGGGGCAAGACCACTAATTTTTTCTACCTTGGCTTGCCCATAAGATTTTAATAGACGCCTGGAGTCAACACTCATGGATTCGGCAAAAATACGTTGAGCTTCTTTATAAATTATATCATGTACAAGGCTGCTTTTCCCTGAACCACTGATGCCCGTAATAACGACTAATTTTTCTTTGGGAATTGATAGGCTAATAGCTTGTAAATTGTTCTCCCGGGCACCTTCAATGATAATCTTATTGTTTTGATTTAGGGTATTCATACTGTGCGTAAATAAGTGACTTCAAGTCCATAAATGTTATTAAATATCTTGAGTAGGCGTTCCGAATCGTTTTTTCTTACGGCTATTTCCAGAGAACAACGGAGTTCAAATTGGCTTTTCAGTTGCTGTAGATTTTCATCTTTTATTAGGCGCATTACCACATTCATTAGTGGGTAGTCAAACTTAAGGGCATAGATATCGTTAATGGTTTTAGTGATAATATTATTGTTGGCAATAGCGTCTTTAGTAGCTGTTTTATAGGCATTAATTAAACCTGGTATTCCCAGTTTTGTCCCCCCAAAATACCGGATTACAACCACCAGAATATTGGTTAAATTATGTGATAAGAGTTGTCCATAGATGGGTTTGCCGGCACTTCCTGATGGTTCGCCATCGTCGTTGGTACGGTAAGTAGCTTTGTCGGGATTAAGAATATAGGCATAGCAATGATGCCGGGCGTCGTAATATTCTTTACGCAATTGTTTTAATATTGTTTTTATTTCTTCTTCTTGATATACGGGAAATGCGCGAGCTATAAATTTACTTCCTTTTTCTTTGAATAAACCTTCAGAAGGTTTCTCTATTTCGTAATATGTGTCTTCAAAAAGCATAATAGGATATTAACAATAGGGATAATGGTGTTTATTTAAAAGGCAAATGTACTTTAATTGTTAAAATGGATAATAAAAAAATAGAGGGACTCAATTATTGAGTCCCTCTATTAATAGTTATAATGTTAAAAGCTACAATTGTTCAAAGAAATCGTTTCCCTTATCATCAGTGATAATAAATGCGGGGAAGTTTTTAACTTTTATTTTCCGAACAGCTTCCATTCCATATTCTGGGAAGTCGAGTACTTCAATGGATAGGATATTTTCCTTAGCTAGAATAGCGGCAGGGCCACCAATTGAGCCAAGGTAAAAGCCTCCATTTTTTTGGCAAGCCTCTTTTACTTGCGGGCTGCGGTTTCCTTTGGCGAGCATAATCATACTTCCGCGTAACGCTTGGAAAGGCTCAACATAAGGGTCCATGCGGTTTGCAGTGGTAGGCCCAAAGCTTCCTGATGGCATTCCTTTGGGAGTTTTTGCCGGGCCGGCATAATATATAGGATGATTTTTGAAATATTCAGGCATCGGTTCTCCATTGTCAATCATTGCTTTGATGCGGGCATGAGCCATATCTCTGGCAACGATAAGGGTTCCGGAAAGACTTAAGCGCGTTTTAATGGGGTATTTACTAAGAACGGCAAGAATGTCATCCATAGGTTGGTCAAGGTCTATTTCCACTGCTTTTTCCAGGTGAGGGGGATTAGCGGGGACTAATTTTGATGGATTTTTTTCAAGTTGTTCAACAAAGATACCTTCTTCGGTAATTTTAGCTTTAATATTTCTATCGGCGCTACAGCTTACACCAAGGCCAACAGGATTGGAAGCAGCATGGCGAGGCATACGGATAACGCGTACATCGTGGGCAAAATATTTTCCTCCAAATTGAGCTCCCACACCCATTTCTTGTGTTATTTCCAGAATTCGTTTTTCCCATTCAAGGTCCCGAAAGGCTCTTCCTCCTTCATTACCGGAGGTGGGAAGATTGTCGAGGTATCCCGTGGAAGCTAACTTCACTGTTTTTAAGTTCATTTCGGCGGTTGTGCCACCAATGACAAAGGCAAGGTGATAAGGAGGGCAGGCGGCAGTTCCCAAATCTCCCAATTTCTCGCGTACAAAACGCTCTAAATTTTCTTCGGTAAGTAAAGCTTTAGTTTGTTGGTATAGATAGGTTTTGTTGGCAGATCCGCCTCCTTTGGCAACAAATAAAAATTTGTACTCATTGCCCTGAATTGAATAAATATCAATTTGTGCAGGAAGATTTGTGCCGGAGTTCTTTTCCTCTAGCATGCTGAATGGCACTACTTGAGAATAACGTAAATTGTTGTTCTGGTAGGTATTATATACTCCTTTGGAAAAATATAAGGCATCGTTGACGCCGGTGTAAACATTCTCCCCTTTTTTAGCCATAATAATTGCAGTGCCTGTATCCTGGCAACTGGGTAACTTTCCTTCCGCTGCCGTTTCTGCATTGCGCAGTAGGGTGTAGGCTACAAATTTATCATTGTCGGTGGCTTCGGGGTCATCAAGTATTTTTACCAGTTTCTGTAAGTGGGCAGGGCGTAAAAAGAAGTTTACGTCAGTCATTGCTTCCTCAGCAAGTATTTCCAATGCTTTGGGGTCGATTTTTAGAATTTTGCGTCCATCTATTTCAATGGTTGAGACATAATCTTTACTCACCAATCGGTATTTGGTGTCGTCTTTCTCAATGGGGAAAATCTCTTGATATATAAATTCACTCATTTTATGTGATATTAAAGGTTAATAATGTGCTGGCTAAAGTACGAAAATTGCGCTTTAATAAATCAAAGGAGCTTTGTTAATTCATATATAACATATCAGTCCATTTTATGATATAATTTAGTTTTTATCTATGCCTAATGGGATATGCCTTGCTTGTATGTTCCGGAATCATTGCTATAGAAGTATTATGGCAAGTATCCATTGTTAGTATTAAAGAGGCTGGTCTAAAAAGGGTCTCTGTTGCCAAATTCTGCGTTGTGATAAATTTTTGAAAACTCATTAACAATTAGTTAACTCCTATTCAAAAATTTCTTCCGTCTTTATTTTGACAAAAATTTACTTTTTTAGACTGCGCTCATTAAACATTACGACACCAGCCAATCCTTAGCTTCTTCAATGGTATCAAAAGCTTTCACATCAGATTTGGAGAATGTATTAACGGAGTTTAATAAAATCTTTTTTGAGATGGAAAGGCCTACTGAGGCTGATTTTTTGGTGATGGGCTTTGCAAGTTTTGCAGCTTCTTTAATCCATTGTATTGTCTCACCATAAGTATATGATCCGCTAACATCAGTAAGGGTAAGGATATCTTTTTTTCCTTCATCCATTAGGGTCTTAGTGTTTTCATTTCCTTCTTTAATTTTTGGGGCAAAGGCTTCGGGTCTTTTTAGATTGCGCCAATCGTTGTAATAGATTGTTTTTCCTTTGTGTGTTATTGTGTTTATGGCCATAATAGTAGGGTTTATTAATTTCAAAGAATAAATATACAAAAAAGCCCAACTGACTATAAGTCAATTAGGCTAGTACTCGGAGCGGGACTTGAACCCGCACGGACGCAATGTCCATTGGATTTTAAGTCCAACGTGTCTACCAATTCCACCATCCGAGCTTGGCTGCATTCACATACAGCAAAAAAGCGGTGGAACCGCTTTTTAATTGTTGAGCGAAAAACGGGACTCGAACCCGCGACCCTGACCTTGGCAAGGTCATGCTCTACCAACTGAGCTATTTTCGCATTTGTTTAAAGAACGACTTTCTTTGTTATTTTGAGGCTGCAAAGATACACCTTTTTTGAATTTTCAAAATATTTTTTTCAAAAAATAGGTATTTTTTTCAAAAAAAATCAAGAAATAGATCTATTTGCTTTAATGTTAGTCTATTAAAGGGGTATATTTTTTATACGTGCTGCTTGTAAATGACGGTACTGCTTGCGTTAGGGATAGTAGCGGCAGCTTCAGGCTACTTATTGAGTATATTGAAAGGGCTTAGAACACAGAATTTATTCTTATTATTTGATAAGGGGTGTTTTAGGCCTGAACTATAGCGGATAGCCCGACGGTATTGATGGCAGGGCAATGGGTGGGGATAATACCGTAACGCCCAAACCATTGAAGGTATTATTACTGATGTGCTTGTTGAAAAATAGTTAATGCTTCTTCTTGTTTTGATTTGGATCTTGTCTTTTCTCATTGATAGGGTTATTTTGGAGGTAGAGAGAGTTATAATTCCGCTATCTTTGTGCCCTGAATGATTGAAATTTCAACAACATATAGTCTTTGGTGGTTGCTACTCATAGGGGTGTTTGCCTTGGGATTGAGTGCTTTGCTTTATTTTAAAAATGCCAAGGAGGATTTTCCTTTATGGGTAAAAATTGGGCTTTCTTTTCTACGTTTTTCGGTGCTTTTTATTCTTGGTTTTTTTCTTTTGTCACCGATGCTGAAATCGAGAAAAACGGAAGTGGAGAAGCCAATCGTTTTGTTGGCTGTTGACAATAGCAAGTCGATGGTATTGGCGAAAGATAGTACACTAATAAGGAGTCGTAATAAGCGGATAATTAGAATTTTACAAAATAAACTTACTGATAAATTTACTGTAGAGACCTATCTTTTTGGCAGTGAGTTTAGGAAAGCTAAGCAAGCAGATTTTAATGATGTTGCTACAAATATGAGCGATGTATTTTATCAGATTGGGATGCGATACAGGTATAGAAATGTGGGGGCGGTAGTGCTTATTTCAGATGGTATTATCAACGAGGGAACTAATGCGATATATGCGTCGCGTGGGTTTAAATTTCCGATTTATTGTTTAGGAACAGGGGATAGCAGTGTGCATGCTGATTTGGCCGTTAGCAAGGTGTTAAATAATAAAACTGAATTTGTTAATAATAAGTTCCCGCTGGAGGTGAGTATATTAGCAAGGAAAAGGGCGGGAACAAGGGCAAAGTTGGTGGTCTATCATAAGGGAAAAGTGCTTGTGCAAAAGGAGTTGGCCATTAAAACGAATTATGAGCTGATAAAAACGGTGGTCTATTTGCAGGCAAAGGATGAGGGAATGCAATCGTATAATGTTGTTGTAAAGCCTTTTGATGGCGAGCAGAATCAGTTAAATAATAAAAAAAATGTAGTGATTGAGGTGTTGGGGACAAAGAAGAAGGTATTGCTCTTATATGATAGTCCAAATCCTGATATTGCGGCTTTGAAATTGAGTTTGGCAGCAGGGGAGGAATACAAACTGACCGAAATGAAAGCGGTAAATTTTAGCGGTGATTTTAAGAAATACAATTTGATACTATTTCATCAGATACCCAATGGAAGTACTTATGGGCGCTTATTGGTGAAACGTGCTGAAGAAAGCAATATTCCCATATTCTTTATTCTGGGGACCAAAAGTAGTCTTGCTGATTTTAATGCTTTACACTTGGGGCTTAGTATTGTTGCGCGGAAGCATTCTATGCTGCAAGCCGGAGCGGTGGTTAATAAGGATTTCTCCTCTTTTGTTTTAGGAAAGGGCATTAAGACTGAATTACCGCAAATGCCTCCTCTTTTAGTTCCTTTTGGGAGTTATAAGTTAGCGAAAAATTTTAATGTGTTAAGTTGGCAAAGGATTGGGAATATAACTACAAAATATCCATTGGTAGCAGTATCTGAACAGAGTGGTAATAGAAAGGTCTTTGTTTTGGGTGAAGGATTGTGGCGTTGGAGAATGTTTGATTTTATGAAAAATAAGGAGCATAATAATTTTGATAATTTTATTATGAAGTTAATTCGTTATGCAAGTATTAGCCGGCAGCATCGTCATTTTTATATTCAGTATAAGAATAGGTATAAGGAAAATGAAGAGGTGGAGTTTAGTGCCGGTTTTAGCAATGCAAGTTACGAATATGTAAATGATGCTGATGTACAAATGAAGATTTATACTGCCGACTCGATGCTTTATCCTTATGTTTTCAATGTGGTAGGCGAAGGCTATCAGCTTGATGCAGGTCGATTTCCGGCAGGGAAGTATCATTTTGTTGCTCAGGTAAATTACCATGGGAAGCATTTTGAACAAAAAGGAGTTTTTGTGGTGGAGTCTCTGAATATTGAGGCGGCAGAGTTGGAAGCCAACCATCAGGTATTACGTAAAATTGCAAATAGCAGTGGTGGAAAGTATTATGAAATTGCCTCATGGCAGGGGTTGATGAAGGACTTGCTCCACGAGAAGAATATAGTGAATATTGAACACTCATCGGTGCAATATAGAGCGTTGATAAAAGTCTGGCAGATAGCTATTTTGTTGATACTATTGCTGAGTATAGAATGGTTTGTAAGAAAGCAAATGGGTAGTTATTAATTTATGCAGAGTATGGAATTAAGTGTGCTGATTTTTTATGGAGTAATAGTATTATTGGTATTGGATTATGCCTTTGATCGTTGGTTGGAAGCCATTAATATAAGGCAGTGGAATAAACCTTTGCCCAAGGGAGTGGCCTCTATGTACGATAAGGAGTCTTATGCAAAGGCGAAAGCTTATGCGTTGGCAAATTATAGGATGTCGCTAATTAGTTCAAGTATTAGCACGCTGTTTATAGTCCTCTTTTTGTTGTTTAATGGTCTTTCTATTTTAGATCATTGGGTATATGCGGTACTAGGTTTTGATAAGCCAATAATTGCGGCATTATTGTTTTTTGGAGTTATTGCTGTAGTACTAGCATTGATTAATTTACCCTTTTCATTTTATTCTACTTTTGTCATTGAGCAGAAGTTTGGATTTAACAAAACCAGTTTAAAAACATTTTTGCTGGACTTATTGAAGTCCTCTTTGCTAAGCTTAATTTTAGGTGCTGGTATTTTGAGTCTTATCGTCAAGTTGTATTTGGTTTTTGGAGCCAATTTCTGGTTGTTTGCCTGGCTTGTTATGGCTATTATTATGTTGTTGGTGAGTATGTTTTACTCTAATATTATTGTTCCTCTTTTTAATAAACAGCAAGCATTGGAGGCCGGAGAGTTAAGGACAGCAATTGATGAATTTGCAAAAAAGGTAGGTTTTAAACTTGATAATATTTATGTTATTGACGGATCAAAGCGAAGTACCAAGGCCAATGCCTATTTCACAGGTCTGGGGCCCAAAAAAAGAATAGTATTGTATGATACTTTGATACAAGAACACAGTACTGAAGAATTGGTGGCGATATTAGCTCACGAGATTGGGCATTATAAACATAAGCATACGCGGATATCGTTGGTACTAAGCTTGTTGCAGAGCGCTATAATGCTTTATCTGCTGTCGTTGTTTATTGCACCTGGAGGGGTAGTTGCAGAGGCCACGGCAAGAGCTTTTGATGTATTGCCATCATTCCAAATAGGAGTCCTTATTTTTGGTATTTTATATAGTCCTATATCCCAATTAGTGGGAATATTGATGAATGTTTTTTCGCGAAGGAATGAATATCAGGCTGATGCTTTCGCGGCCAAGAATGCTTCTGCCGTTGATTTGTCGCAAGCCTTGATAAAACTGTCAAAAAATAATCTGAGTAATCTTAATCCACATCCCTATTACGTATTTGTAAATTATTCGCATCCTCCATTGCTATTTAGATTAAATGCCTTGAGGCGGCTAAAAGAGACCGACTTGGAATAAGAAATAGAGTCCTTGCTCAAGATAGTTTATTCAGATACACTATTTTTCGATAAAAAAAGAAGGATGTAAATTATTATCAACCAATATTGCTTTAATCAGACTATTATACTATTGATAAT
>WGCS01000234.1 GCA_015493685.1 Bacteroidales bacterium | reverse complement strand
GGATACAATACTTACAAAAAAAGAACTTTTGACCATAGAAGATTATTTAAAAAATGCATTATTACAATATAAAAAATCTAAAGATATCTATGGTGAATCAATGGCGTTGAAGAATATGGCGACTGCCCGATTTGAATATGCAAAAAGAATTCCTCATAATAAAATCCTATTGAAAAAGGCAAATGACGATGCACTATTATCTCTCCGTTTGGCCGATAGCGTGAAAGCATTGTTTTTGGAATATGACGCCTATAACATACTTTATGAGATAAATAAACGGATAAAAAATCCGGAACTTGCCTTGTATTATCATGAACTTTATACTAAAGTTAGAGATAGTGTTCGCAATTCAGAATATCTTAAAAATATGGAGAAAAGGGAAGCTGAATATACCATGGAGAAAAATCAACAAATAATTGTTAGTCAGAAAAGAAAAAACCAGATTCAACGATATATTCTCATTGGCATTACCATCTCTCTTATACTTATTTTTGTCTTGGTATTGATTCTGATTAGGGTAAATCATCAAAGAAAGATTGCCAATATTGCATTAAATAATAAGAATCAAGAATTACAACAGTTAAATAAAACACAGAATCAAATAATGAGCATTATTTCACACGATTTAATGGCTCCAATATCTGCCTTTTATACTATTGCTCACTCCCTAAAGAGTAATATCAACACATTGGATGATAATGAGCTTGATTATTTTATTCAGCGAATGTGTAAGTCATCATTGGGATTAAAACTCCAATTGGAGAATCTGCTCGATTGGTCTATTTCTCAATCTTCAACGATTAGAGTTTTTAAAGATCAAACAAATGTTTCACTATTGGTGGACCGAATATTGATTGTATTGGAAGAATTTGCCAATGAAAAGAATATTAGTATAAATAATTTAATTGACAATAAAATTGAGCTATTTACCGATGCACGACTATTGGGAATAATTTTTAATAATCTGATTACTAATGCGATAAAATTTACACAAAAAGGAGGGAGTATCGAAATTTCGATTTCTTCAAAAGCGAATAGTTGGGTAATATGTGTTGCGGATAATGGTATTGGAATTAGTGAAGATGAAATAGAAAATATTTTTATTCAAAAAGACCATATTTCAAATATAGAGAATAAAGGTGCAGGGCTGGGTTTGGTAGTTAGCAAGGATATCGTTGATAAGCTTGGTGGTAGAATATGGCTTAATAGTGAGGTAAATGTAGGAACAAGCTTCTACATTGAGTTTGAAAAATAAAGAGCGATTCAGCTAGCTTCTGCTGAAGAGTTCAGAAGTGTATTTGTTCAAGAATGTCTGTTGCCAAAAACAATCTTAGTTGTCTTCCGTAATCATAGACTCTTGCTCTTGACGTAATTTTAAACTGATAAGATATAGTAAGGCTGTTGCCCGCGCGTCACTTAGGGCGTTATGGTGTTCGATGTCTATTTTGTAATATTCACATAATTTATTCAGTTTGGCCGATTCAGCGCCCAGACTATGAAATATCTCCACCGTATCTTCCCAAACTTTGGGTAGTCGAAGCTTCTTATAGTCGAGTTTATAATATTCCATAACTTTTTTGAGTACATCACGATCAAAAGATTCATTATGAGCCACCATCTTTTTTCCTTTGAGCCGTTTTTCAATCTCAGGATATATTTCTTTGAAACTAGGTGCGTTTTTGGTCGTCTTGGCATAAATCTTTGTTACTCTGCTGTTTCCCCAGTGATATTTGTTTTGTGGTGGCTTAACCAAACTATAGTACTCATCAATGATTTCTCCTTTTTCTACTACCACAAGCCCAACAGAACATACGCTATTCCGCACTCCGGTAGCCAACTCAAAATCTATTGCAGCAAAACTATCTTCTCTCTTAATCATAATCTCTCTTAATATTCGTATTTAAAATCTCTTTAATATGGAAGTGCTTTTAATTTTCATTTGGTTTGGTTAATAGTCTGCAAATAAGAATACTAACTTAATAAAGCAAACCCGTTTATCAAATAGCCCGCAAATTTACGAATAATAAATTACTAATATCTGATAAAATAGATAGGCTTGCCACAAATAAAAAGTTATCCATAAATTATAGAAAATTGAACGAATTAAAGTTCGTCACAGTATTGCTCCTGGCCACATCGTCCCATTCTACAAGATAAGCAGATAGTTAATCCTCCTTTTTGGCACAACTACTAATTCCGATGAGCGCATATATTGGGCAAAAACTAAATATACTTGTTAGAATAATAAAAACTGCCATCACTAATAAAATCACTCCAATGGTAGTGGAGAATATTCCCATAAAAGAAATTAATCCCATTAATAAGGAAATAATAATTCTAATAATTTTGTCGGCATTCCCTATATTTGTTCTCATAATAACAACTAGTTTTTTGTTTGATTAATTAGCAACAAACCTAATACATTATGGAGTGTGAAAAACTTAATAGATAACAGTTTTTATTATCTGATTAATTTTTTTATATTTGTCCATTATAAATACTGGAATACATTTTGCTACGGACTAAGTTTTGTACCATTAGACAGATATCACACACATACAAATTATGAAGTTTTTTATACCGTTTTCGTTAATACTGTTATTATTTTTTTCAGTATCGACCAATGAGATAATGGCTCAGCATTCAAAAAAAACGCACTATACTTCCAAATCGCGGAAAGCAGTGAAAGCTTTTGATAGAGCAATGTTGTTTTTCTCTGATAAAAACTATAGTGAAGCCATTGAAGATCTTAACGAAGCCATTAAACGCGATAGTAATTTTGTGGAAGCTTATCTTCTTGCCGGTCAGATTAATGAAATGCAACATAATATTCCTTCAGCAATTTATTATTATCATAAAGCAGCAATTGCCAATCCTGATTTTTATCCCATGGTATTCTACATACTGGGCACTCATGAGCTTGAGCTTGGACAATATCAGAAAGCTTTAAATGATTTTAAGGCCTATCTAGCTAATCCAAAAATGGATAAGCGACTGACCAAATTAGTTAATGAAAATATTGATAAAGCTTATTTTGGAATCGATCAGTTGGCACATCCTGTCGATTTTAATCCGGTGAATATAGGCCCGGAGATTAATACTCCGGCTCAAGAGTATATTAATACCATTAGTACTGATGAGCAAACGATTATATTTACCCGAAAAGCCAAAAGAAACAAATATACACAGAACAAACGCAATGCCGAAGAAGAAGACTTTTATTCAAGTGTAAAAGATAAAAGTGGAAAATGGAAGAAAGCAGTGAGAATGGGACCTCTCTTTAATACACATGGTAACGAAGGGGCGATGAATATTTCACCCGACCAAAGAAAGATGGTGTTTACGGCTTGCTATCGTAAAGATGGCTTTGGACGTTGCGATATTTATGAAACATGGAAGAAGGGCAATCGTTGGTTGCAGCCCATGAATATTGGACCTCCTGTAAATACCGGCAATTGGGAATCCAATGCCAGCTTGAGTTCTGATGGAAAAACATTGTATTTTGTACGCCGGCAGGGAAGAGGAAATTCCGATATCTATACTGCTGAGCTACAAGCTGATGGACATTGGGGTAAGGTAAAGAATATTGGAGATGTTATCAATACTGAAGGCTCTGAAATGACTCCTTATATTCATCCTGATAACAAAACTCTTTATTTTTCTTCCAATGGTCATTTGGGAATGGGCGGTTACGATTTGTATTATTCCAGAAAAAATGCCAATGGGGAATGGTCAAAGCCTGTTAATTTGGGCTATCCTATCAATGATTATAAAAATCAGATGGGAATGATTATTAATGCCAAGGGAAATATGGCCTATTTATCTTCTGATAAAAAAGGGGGCTATGGCGGATTCGACATCTATCGTTTTCCTTTATATAAGGAGGCACGTCCGGTAGCCGTAAGTTATCTTAAAGGCGTTATCCGCGATGCTAAAACTAAAATCCCTTTGCAAGCAAAATTTGAACTTTACGATTTGTCTTCCAATAAACTCATTGTGGAATCTCTGTCCGATCCCGTCAGCGGTGATTTTATGGTGGTGATTCCATCAGGAAGTCTCCTTGGCCTTAATGTTACTAAGAAATCGTATTTGTTTTATTCCGACCAGTTTGTTGTGGATAGCAATTATTCTTCTTTAAAACCGTATAAGAAAAATATTTTCCTCGATAAAATTGAGGTCGATAAAAAAATTATTCTTAAGAACATATTTTTCGCTACTTCGAGTTATGATTTACAGAAAAAATCAGCGATGGAATTAACTAAGGTTAAAAAATTGTTGGAAGAAAATCCTACCATTAAAATTGAACTTGGCGGTCATACAGACAATATTGGGTCCATAAAAGACAATATGAAGCTATCGCAGGAACGAGCCAAGGCCGTTTATCTTTATCTAATTTCCATTGGAGTAAATCCGAAACAGTTGAGCTATAAAGGTTATGGCAAAACTCAACCCGTAGAGAGTAATGATACGGAGGAAGGCAGAGCCAAAAATAGAAGAACTGAATTGAAAGTTATTGATTTATAATCATTTATAATACTATTGAAAATAGAAAAAATGAACTTAATTAAGACCACTCTTAAAACTCATATTGCGGAAATCATTATTAATAATGATGACAAAAGAAATTCCCTTTCCTCTGATTTATTATATCAATTTATCGAAGCCATTAATCTAGTGGAAAGCACTGAGGCCAGAGTGTTAATTATCAGAGCTGTTAAAGGCAGTGCGGTATGGTCTTCGGGCTTTAATATTCAAGAACTTCCCATGCCGGGAATAGATCCGGTGCCATATAATCATCCATTGGAGAAATTGATACGTCGTTTGCAGGAGGTTAAAATACCGCTTATTGCAATGTTAGAAGGAAGCGTTTGGGGTGGTGCTTGTGATTTGGCACTGACATGCGATATTCTTATCGGAACAAAAAATACAAGTTTCGCAATTACGCCGGCAAAAATTGGAGTCCCATATAATTCATTGGGCATACAACGAATATTAAACCGTATTCAGCCTAATATTGCCAAAGAGTTATTCTTTACTGCACAGCCTATTAATGCCGAAAGAGCTTATGGCTTGGGCTTGCTCAATCACCTTGTGGATGTTGATACGTTGGAAGAATTTACACAACAGATAGCCTTAAGCATTGCAGAGAACGCCCCCATTAGTATCGCAGTAATAAAAAAACAAATTGATACCCTCTCTCGCTCCAAACCTGTGGCTGTAGAAACATTATTTCAAATTGATGAATTAAGACAAAAAGCTTATAATAGTAGTGATTATCAAGAAGGTAAAAATGCTTTTGATGCAAAGAGAAAACCTAAATTTACAGGTAATTAACTAGGACTATGAAAAGACTTCAAAGAAAATATCTCGTTAAGAATTATAAATGGACTGTCCTCATTTTGCTACTATTTGTTTCCGGTATTTCCATGGGACAAAATCATTTGGGACTCGATGATAAGCTTTATAATGGAAGGTACTATACTTATTTTGTATCCCCTGATGTTAGCGGAAATCAGTTTCTAAAAACTAAAAACTACGAGGAGGGTAGCGTTTTTTTGCAAGGACATGAGTATAGTAATTTGCAGCTTAATTATGATGTTTATAATCAGGAAGTTGTAATGAAATTTAAAACAACAGAAGGGGTGAAGCGACTGATTTCTCTATCTTTTGCCTACCTCGATTCGTTCCGTTTGTATAATGGACTATTTTGGGTAAAACATTATGCGAATAATGATGTGAAAATTTTTAAAGTACTGCACGAAGGAGATTTCTCTTTTAATATTCATTATACCAAGAATCTGGAATTAGAATCTGCCATTGGAGATGTTAATTATTATTTTACTAAATTAAGAAAACATATTTTTTTTAGAACAAGACAAGGAGCGCTTATTAATGCTCAGACAAAACGAAAATTTCTGAAAATATTTAATAAAAAGCAAGCAGGACAGATACGTCATTTTTTACGTTTACAAAAGATAAAATATTCGAAAATGAATGAAGCCGAATATACTTCTCTTTTACACTATTTAAATCAAATATAAGATGAATAGAAGATTGGTAATTGGCGTGTTGTTACTGACACTCTTAGTGGTGAAATCACTCAGTGCTCAAGAGCAGTTGATAAGTCCACATTATAAAAATATAAGTTTTAGAGAATACTGTCAGAGGATTAGTTTGGAGACTAAAGTACCCATTTATTATTCCTCAAATGAGTTTAAATATAAAATTATTAGCATTCAAAAAGACAGTATTAGCATATTGGATGCCATTAAAGGGGTAATAAATACCGATAGTTTTAATGTTTTATCGTGGAACGATGCGGTAATAATTTTAAAAGATCATAATTTCCCTTATAAGCTGGCATTGGTAAAAACAGAGATTCCTCAAAAAGAAACCATCACCAATGCAATGACATCGAAGATTACAACTACTCTGGCGGCAGCGCGAAAGCAGATAGTCGTTGGAAAGAAAGGCTATGCTTCGCACAATAGTATGGTTGATGTCGGAGTAACGATATACAATGCCGACGATAAAAAGCCTTTGCCGGGAGCTACAGTATATATTGTGGATTTACAAAAAGGCACCATCAGTAATAAGAATGGCGAGGCTGATATATTGTTGCAGCCGGGAAAATATACCCTGAAGATCCTCTATATGGGGATGAAAACGCAACTATATAAATTAATAGTTCGGTCGACAGGGCATTTTAATATTTATATGCAAAAACAAGGGATAGAACTTAGCAGTGTAAATGTTTATGGTGATAATCAGATGAATATGCGTCAGAAAGATCCCGGTTTGGAGAAAATGACGGTAAAATCAATTCGTGAAATACCCGTGATGATAGGGGAGCCCGATATCGTAAAAGCAGCGGCTATGCTCCCCGGGATAGTTAGTGTTGGCGATGGCACCTCAGGTCTTAATGTTAGAGGCGGCAGTTCCGATCAAAATGCTTTTTATCTTAATAAGATTCCTATTTTTAATACTTCACACCTTTTTGGTTTCTTCCCCGCTTTCAATGCTGACTTAGTAAAAAACTTTACCGTCTATAAAGGCTATATTCCTGCTCGCTATGGAGGTCGTCTGTCGTCGGTCTTCGATATAGAAACAAGGAATGGCAATCCGAAGAAATTTAGTTTGCACGGTGGATTGAGCCCCGTAGCTATTAATGGCGTTATGTCTATTCCCATACTTAAAGATAAACTGAATTTTATTTTTAGTGGCAGACGTTCTTATTCCGATTGGATTCTTAGACGTATCGATGATCCGGCAATTAATAGGAGCAGCGCTTCTTTTAATGATATATCAGCAGGTTTATCCCTTGATTTGCCCAAACTGCATCTCTCTGCTTTTGTCTATCATAGTCACGATAGGTTCGCTTATGGATATGTCAATGAATTTCAGTATGATAACAATGGCTTTTCGCTAATAGCCAAACAAAACTATTCCAATAAGATAAAGGCAACCTATTCATTGGTAAGCTCGCAGTATGATAATAAAGTACGCAATTATGCGAATAGTAGCACAGCCTACTCTCATTTATATGTTTTAAAACAAAATGAATTTAAGGCGAATTTTGATTATTTACAGAATTCTTTTAACACATTGCATTTTGGTTACGATCTTAATTTCTACGACCTCAACAGAGGTATTGTTGAACCCATAGGCTATTCTTTGCGCATTCCTCTGAACTTAGGTCGGAATAAAGGGCTGGAAAATGCAGTATTTGTTTCTGACCACTACCGCCCATGGCAATGGCTCGATTTTACGGCAGGGTTTAGATTAAATGTTTTCAATCCTTTGGGACCTCAAACAACTTACAACTATCAACAAGGTAAACCCCTGAATGATTTATATATATCAGATACTTTAGTCTTTAATAATAATATGCCCATCAAGACTTTTGTTATTCCTGAATTTCGTTTTGCTGCTAAGATGGATTTGGGCAAACTATCTTCCTTAAAGGTTGCGTTCACTCAAATGCATCAAAATTTGTTTAGACTAAATACTACTTTCTCTATTTCTCCAACCAGCCAATGGAAAATGGCCGACTATCACTTGAACCCATCCAAAAGCAATCAGGTGTCCATGGGGTATTTCTACAATTTTGTAAAACAAGGTTTTGAGTCTTCTGTTGAGGTATATTACAAAAAGACTAAAGATTATACGGAGTTTAAAGATGGGGCTAATTTTTTGCAATCTAAAAATATAGAACAGTCGGTATTGCAAGGCAAACAATGGTCCTACGGACTCGAAATGATGCTTAGAAGGAGAGGGGATTACCGTTTTACCGGCTGGATTGCCTACACTTATTCGCGCTCCTTTGTTCAGATTAATGGTGCCGCCGATTGGGAGAAAATTAATCAGGGGAAAGTATATCCTTCATCCTTTGATATTCCTAACGTATTAAGTGCTTTAGTTAATATTAAGTTAAGTAAAAGATTAAGTTTTTCCACTACCGTAAATTATCAAAGTGGACGACCAATAACCTATCCTGTTTCGATATATTATGTTAACAAAATTCCTTTTGTAGATTATTCTTCGCGCAATGCTTATCGTATTCCTGCCTATTTTAGAATGGATGCTTCCTTTACCATTGAAGGCAACTTAAAGCGAAATAAATTTATGCACAGCTCTTTGGTATTGAGCGTTTATAATCTTACGGGAAGAGATAACCCTTATTCTGTGTATTTTGTTCCTTCTAGTACCGGGGTAAGAACTTTTCAGTATTCGGTAATTGCAGTGCCGATATTCACTGCAACTTGGATTTTTAAACTAGGTAATTTCTATGCGAATTAATATGAAAATTAGTAACGGACTTTTGCTGGGGATATTAATTGTACTAATAAACTCATGTGTAAAAGAGATTAATCCAATTCTCGACTCTAAGCAGAAAAACAAGGTGGTGGTTATAGCCTTACTTACCGACCAACCCGGATATCAGTATGTAGATGTGTCGTGGACCTCTTCCATAAAAAAACCGGTGCCTACACCTATTAAAGGTTGTGTAATATCTTTAGAGTCTAAAAATGGGCCGCTTAGGTATTATCAAGAATATAAAGACAAGTATCGTATTAAAATGGATACTAATGAAATAAACTTAGCCTCGCAGTATCGAATACATATTGTATTGCCTAATTATCAGGTTGTTGAATCTAGTTGGGAAAGTTTTTTTCCTGATCCTCCCATAGAACGATTATACCACGAAAACGAAAGTGTTATTACAAGAGGACATTATAATAGCGATACTGCCATTGGGTGCCAATTCTTTGTTGATTTTAAAGGAAATAATCAGGATAGCCGATTTTATAAATATGATTTGACCGAAACCTATGAGTTTCATTCACAACAGCCCCTTGAATGGTGGTACGATGGAGTAGTACATCATGTAGTACCTCCCGATAATTCCAAAAGAGTTTGCTATAACACAATGAATATAAGAGATATTTTTGTCCTGAGTACGGATAATTTAAGTAAAAATGAATACCAACGACTAAGACTAAATTTTGTGGATAAGTATAGCCAGCGTTTGGCCCATAAGTATAGTTTATTGGTGAAGCAGTTGTCCATCAGTCAACGTTCCTATACTTATTGGAATCAGATGAGAATAAATAGGCATCAAGAGGGTGGCCTATACAATAATCAACCCATTTCTATTCATGGTAATTTTAAAAATAGTACTGATACTACCCTCGATGTATTAGGATATTTTGATGTTTCCAGAGTAACTCAAAAACGCATTTTTGTTAATGGAGGTTATGATATAATTGACAATAGTTGTACTAAGGCAGCACTTCGTATGGGCTTAAGAGAAATTTCATCATCGGATTATCCTGCCTATCTTGATGGAGATAATATGGGGTATAGAGCAGTTCTAATAAGTAAGGCTTGTGTTGATTGTACAGCCTTGGGAGGAACAACAACTAAACCCGATTATTGGCCTTAATAAAAGCTTACACAAAGAGATTGTGAGATGTTCTTTCATTAAAATTAACAATTACAGATAGATGAAGATAAGGAAATTATTTTTGATTAGATTGCTGAGCCTAATGATGCTGTTGGTAACAGCAGAAGCAATAAATGCTCAAGGGGGTAAATCTCCTGATTTGACCTTATTTACTGCACGTAATTTATATATTACCGGTGAGAGTATTCAAGCTGAAATAATTGCCGATGCCAAGAATACGGATTTCCCTCTTTATGTTTATTGTGACTTGATAGGGCAGGATGGACATTTTCTTGAAGGAAATAAATATAAAATAATTAAGCAAAATACCCGTATCATAATCGCTATTCCCGACGAGTTTGTTAGTGGGAACTATTTGTTACGGGCATATACACGAGCTATGTACACTGAACCGCAAAATTATGCTGTTCAGTCCTTAAAAATAGTGAATCCTTATTCAGAGGTAGTATTACCAGTTCCGCAAAAGCGTGATAAACAAAATTTAATAGCTATTTCTGCTTCCGAAAGTGCCATATCAAAAGGAGTATCACTGTCTTTAAATAAAAGAAATAGTGGACGCAGGCAGGCGGTGGAGTGCAGTTTCAAAGTAGATAGCAATTTATTTATTCCTTCCTCAATATGTCTTTCAGTGCTTTCCGATTCTAGTTTCCTGCCAAGGCTTTCCGACTGGCAGATGCAAAAGCCGAATGTTACAATAAAGCCTTTAGAGGCTAAAGGTTTGCTTTTAAGAGGGCAGGTATTCTCTGTAAAAACAAAGCAAGCCATTGCTGATGAGTCTATTTATCTTGGCTTACTGGGTTCGCGTGACCTAATGACTGCCCGAAGTGATTCCTTGGGTAGATTTGCTGTGCGCATGCCGGATTATTATGGTAGGCATGAGCTTATAATCTCACCGGAAGTGGATAAGGGTCTGGTGAATATTAAACTTGATAAAGAATTTGATACTCGACCATTGTTTACTGATAATCATAAGTTTGCATTGTCTTATTCGGAACAAGAAGTGGCGTTGAACTTAGCCCGGAATAGGGCTATTACTGCTGATTTTACTACTGTGGTAGAATCCACAAATGCTGACTCCATAGTTGCCAATAGAGTGTTTTACAATCAAGCTGATGATAGCATTATTATTATGGAATATGTTGATTTGCCCAACTTGCCAATGTATTTTACCGAACTGCCCGGTGACGTACATCTTCACAAAAGAAAAGGTAACTATTCCATGCGGATAAATGATGCCAATGGAATACCTTTGCTCTTGAAACCACTGTTGATGGTTGACTTTATTCCCATTACCGATTTACAGTCAATAATGAAAATCGACCCAAAGCAACTCAATAGAATCGAAGTCGTTAACTCCTATTATCAAAAAGGTGAGCTTAGCTTTGGTGGAATAGTCAATTTTATTAGTAATAAAGATAACTTTGGAGATATTGATTTTCCAACTAATTCACTTAGTATTAATTTTGATTTCTTAAATAAAACGGAGGAGAATAGGAGCGAAATAAACCACAGACCACAGAATGATTCTCCCATACCGGATTCAAGAGCTACAATAGCCTTTAGTCCAATACCGGCCAAAGGTAAATATTTGTTTTATACATCGGATGTTATTGGTAAATACTATATTATAATTCAGATGCTCGATAAGAAGGCCAAGAAGCATTATTTTATGTACCATTTTTTGGTAAAATAAAGACTTTCTTAAGCCCTTATATTTTACCGGAAGATTGTTTTTGACTATAAGTAAAATCATCAGTGTCCAATAAAAATAGTATAAAAGAGGTAAATCTATTTTATTTTTGAAATTTTATCGGACAATAGTGAAATAAAATAGTAATTTTGAAAAATACTATACTCTTTGCATTGCGGGTATTGTTTTATAGATAGTTGTTTTGCATAAGAAATTGTATATCAATATTATATATTGTTTTTATTAAAACTGGCCATTATCCCATTTGAAGAGTTGAAGAATTATACGGTGAGAGCACGCTATTAATATAATGATAGTTAGTAAATACAAAATAGTGAAAAATTAATTGTCGTTTTATACAATGAGAATAAATAAAACTATTATGAAAGTGAAAAATAAAAGAATAAGAAAGAAGAGAAAACTATTTATCTAAACGTATATCAACCAATGTATAAACTATAAACTATGAGAATCGGAATTTTTATTTTAGGATTAGTTCTTTTAACAAATGTGTCATTAAAGGCCCAATTTTCAGTAGGGCCTAAATATGAGGTTAATAGTTCTAAAGATATTACTTTATTTTCTGACAATAATAAGATTAAGGATATTGGGCATAACTTACCCTTTTATGGATCTGCTGTTGGGTTATCGATGACAATGGGTAGGGGAAGGGTATTCCATTTTCAACCAGAAATTGTTTATTCAATGCTGGGAAGTAAATATCAAATCCAAGATACCATGTTAAACATTCATAGAAATTATGTTACTGCAAACTTTCTATTTGATATTGGTTGGGGAAACGATAAAATTAGAATTTATGGCCAGCCGGGGCTCTTTGCTTCTTTTTTAATATCGGGAGATGCTACAAGGAAATATTATGGACAAACTTCCTATTATTCTTTGTATTCTGTTAATTCTCTATATGGAGGCTCACCTATAATAGGGCAGTTTGGTTTCTCTTTTGGTGCTGGTGTTGAGAGAAAAATTGGTCCTGGCCGTTTACAACTTAATATAAGATATAATTTTAATATTATTCCTCATACCTATTCCTATAGTTATGATACTATGCAGTTTTACAAAGCATTTAGTTTAGGATTGGCCTATGTTTTTGAATTGAATTAATCTATTTTAAGCAGATGAAGAAGTTAATTATAATTTTTGTTTTAATTATTCCCCTATTTTCATTCGGGCAATATGATAATACTTTTTTCTTAAATGAATTCTTTTTTGGAAGGCAGCCTAGCGCAAGAGCGGAATCGTTAGGAAAAGGATACAGTTCCATTGACGGAGATTTAGCAACTATTTTTTATAATCCGGCAGGCACTGCCACTTTACAAGGTGTTGAAATATATACCTCCTTTGCCTCTCCTTATTATTATTTAAATAAAGCCAACTACAGTTTTATTAGCGCCGGATACAATTTCAATAAATACTTGACAATAGGAATAAGTAGAAATCATTTTACAGCAGGAGAACAATTTGATATAATCAATAGTGAAGGCAATGTTATTATTGATAATGCTAATTTTGCACCTTCACTTTATTCATTGAATATTTCTTCACAGCCTTTAAAAAATTTCTTCATCGGGGTAAATGTCAATTGGCTTTCATGGCAAATAACTGATGATAAAGCAATAAAGTCTTTGTGTTTTGATTTTGGAATAATTAAGAAAATTAAATTTGGACAAAGAGAAACGACTCATCATAGTGTTAATATCGGGGCCAGTATTGCCAATTTTAATTTTGCCAGAATGAAATCGAAATTTTCGGGCTATGAAATCAATGCCGCGATACCGGTAATTAGTCGCTTTGGTGCTAACTATCAGTTCCATTGGAATAAAAAACTTTTAATTGACACCCTGAATACTTTTCGGTTTATGTTCCAGACTGATTATCAATTGCTATTAAATTCCGATTATTATAATGGATTTCATTCCGGAATGGAATTTACAATTCTTGAAATGTTGTCATTACGTATTGGGTATTATATCGAAAACCAGGCTAGCTATTATGATTCACCTACTCATGGAAATATGATTAGTGAGTTTACTTATGGCCTTGGGCTCCAAATGCCACTTAATAAATTAACTAAGATTCCAATGATTATTAATTTCGATTATACCTCATTGCCACAGCCCGAATACCTTAATACGCAAATAAGTTGGCCTAATTTCTCAACGTTTACACTACGAGCTAGTTGGATAATAAACAAATAAGGAGAATATTTTTACTTTTAATATATTCTTTCTGTCTTTTTTTGCACTATTTGTATAGCAAATAATTATAAAATTCTATTATTAAAAGCATCCATAATTTTTTATCTTTGCTCTTTTAATCAGAATCCTAATTAAAAGCTATTATTTATGGAAAATACAGACAGTACATTTAAGCTCGCCCTTATTCCCGGTTTAATAATATCGGGTGTTAGTATAGGCATATCGCTACTTTTATGGGCTACCATTTCAGATATGGAATTACAGAAAAACTTAGGATATATTACTTGGTTAATTATTGCTTTCCTTTATTATTATTATACCAAATCATATAGAGACACTTATTTGGGAGGGACAATTTCTTACGGAAAAGCTTTTGTTTATATGCTTTATATTAGTCTTATTATGGCATTTTTCACCATGTTATACTTTTATATTTTGGTGAAATTCTTAGATCCGTCCATGATTGACACTATGAAAGATCAAGCTGCTCAGAAATTGGCTGAAAATCAAGATTTTACCGAGGCCCAATTAGACAAGATGATGAGCATGCAAGCTATGTTTCTTAAACCGTGGATACTCTCGCTGTCAACATTTTTTGCCAGTACAATATTTGGAAGTGTCTTAGGTCTTGTAATGGCTATTTTTGTTAAAAATGAGAATCAAGTAATAGAAGAATAGAGACTTATGCAAATATCAGTAATCATAGCTAGTTTCAATGAAGAGGAGTCCTTACCGGAATTAAAAGACTGGATTGTGAGGGTGATGGATAAAAATAATTTTACTTACGAAATTATTTTTATTGATGACGGCAGCAAAGATAATTCATGGTCACTAATAAAAGAGTTTAGCAGAGAGAATCTCAATATTAAAGGGATAAAATTCCGTAGGAATTATGGTAAATCAGCCGCCTTAAATCGTGGTTTTAATGCTGCCCAAGGAGATGTGGTGATAACAATGGATGCAGACTTACAGGATAGCCCCGATGAAATTCCCGAACTTTATAGAATGATTGTTGAAGATGGTTACGATTTGGTGTCTGGGTGGAAGAAAAAGCGCCATGACCCAATTTCTAAAACCATTCCTACCAAGCTATATAATGCAGCGACGCGCCGAATGACAGGAACGAAATTGCATGATATGAATTGTGGCCTTAAATCCTATAAAAAAGAGGTGATAAAATCGGTTGAAGTATATGGCGAGATGCATCGCTATATTCCTGCCATGGCAAAATGGGCAGGCTTTACCAATATTGGCGAAAAGGTAGTGGAGCATCGAAAACGACCTTATGGCTACTCCAAGTTTGGGATAGAACGCTTCATTAATGGATTTCTGGATTTATTGTCGGTAACATTTATTTCTAAATTTGGCAAAAAGCCAATGCACCTCTTTGGAACATTGGGTACATTACTTTTTCTACTTGGTTTTGGCATAGCGGCATGGCTGGTATTTGATAAATTTTACTTTCATCAGTTTCACATGACTGATAGACCATTGTTTTACATGGCCTTATTATCAATGATGATGGGAACGACTCTTTTTGTTTCGGGATTTCTAGGCGAACTGATTTCAAGAAATTCTTCCATACGTAATGAGTATCATATTCAAGAAACATTGGGACTGGAAAATGAGTAACTCTAAAAAAACAGCCGTTATTGTTGGAAGTGCTTATCCCTTGCGCGGTGGACTAGCTAATTATAATGAGCGTTTAGCCAGAGCCTATATTCAGGCCGGATACAATGTTAAAATATTTACTTTCAGCCTTCAATATCCGGGTTTTCTTTTTCCGGGGAAGACTCAATATTCGGATGAACCGGCACCAAAAGACTTGGATATTGAGGTTTGCCTTAATTCTGTCAACCCTCTCTCATGGCGAAAATTGGGACTGAAAATAAAACAATTAGCTCCCGACCTTCTTATTATTAAATTCTGGATTCCTTTTATGGGGCCATCATTGGGGACTGTTGCCCGTATTGCCAAGAGAAATAAAAAAACCAAAGTCGTAAGCATCATCGACAATATTATTCCCCATGAGAAAAGGGTAGGAGACCACTTGCTTGCCTCTTATTTTGTTAAAGCGATGGATGGTTTTATCTGCATGTCGGAAGCTGTACTTAATGATTTGAAGAGTTTTTATACTGCCAAGCCCAAATTGTTTTCTCCTCACCCTATTTATGATAATTTTGGTGAGCCCTTGGAAAAACAGTTGGCTAAAAGAAAATTGGGGCTGGATAATGACACTCCTTACATTCTGTTTTTTGGTTTTATACGAGATTACAAAGGACTTGATGTATTACTTAAGGCAATGGCGAATACAAAACTGAAAGACAGTAATATAAAATTAATTGTAGCCGGTGAATTTTATTGCGACAAACAGCCCTATTTAGATAGTATAAAAGAGAATAAAATTGAAGATAAATTAGTGCTGGCAACAGATTTTATTCCTGATAGTAAAGTGGGCCTTTATTTTAGCGCTTGTGATATGGTGGTTCAGCCCTATAAAACGGCAACGCAAAGTGGAGTTACCCAAATTGCCTATCATTTTGAAAAACCTATGGTTGTTACTAAGGTGGGTGGCTTAGCCGAAATAGTACCTCACATGAAGACAGGTTATGTTGTTGATGTTGATTCTACTGCTGTTGCTGAGGCTATTCTCGATTTTTATGATCAAGATAGAGAAGCTGTTTTTAAAAGCAACTGCATTCAAGAAAAGAAGAAATATTCTTGGGAGAAGCTGCTTGAAAATATTGATGACTTATTTGAAACTCAGTAGGTTATGAAAATTATTAAGAGAATTGAACGTGACTTACATCCCAAATCAGTGGCCTTAGTATTGGCTAGTGGAGGAGCCAGAGGCGTTGCTCATATTGGAGTAATCCAAGAACTTGAGTGTCGGGGTTACCATATTCATTCGGTTTCAGGGAGCTCTATTGGTGCTGTGGTAGCCGGTTTGTATGCTGCCGGTAAATTAGACGAATATGCCGACTGGTTGAAAGGCCTTAGTAAAATTGACGTTTATCGACTGCTGGATTTTACTCTTAATTTAGGTTTTGTAAAAGCAGACAAAGTTTTTCGTGAAATTAAAAAGTTCTCCGGTAGTTGGAATATTGAAGACTTACAAAAAGACTTGAGTATTGTTGCCGTGGATATCATTACTCGGGAGGAAGTTGTTTTTAATACGGGTGATCTTTATACTGCTATTCGCTCCAGTATTGCATACCCTTCAGTTATCACGCCCAATAAAGTAGGGAAAAAGTTAATGGTGGATGGTGGTGTGATAAATCCTATTCCCATTAACAGAGTAAAAAGAAAAAAAGGAGATATTCTCATCGCCGTTGATTTAAGTGCTGATATTCCATATCCCAAAGAAAAGCATAACAAAAAGGTGTTTCAGTCGAGTCATCTTATGGCTTATTCAAAAGTAAAAGACATCATCTCACGCTGGAAAAATGATAAGAAACATGGGGAAGAAATACGTAAAAACTGGTCCTATTTCCGCCTTTCTGAGGAATCATTACTAACAATGCACCGCCAGTTGAGTAAACTTACATTGGAATTGTATCCTCCTGATGTATTAATACCTATTTCCAACGAATGTGCCGATTTATTTGATTTCTATCGCTCCGAAGAGTTAATAGAATATGGTCGCATTCAGGCTAGTATAGCTTTGGACAAATGGGAAGGAAAAAATTAATAATAGTATTATTTTTTATAATAAATGCGTAGAATAACTGCCGACTATATTTACACTGCTAATGGTTCGCCCATAAAAAATGGTGTAGTTAGTATTGATAATCAAGGTACTATCCTTAGTGTTGAGGCGCATCGTAATGGTGATGAGGAGAAATATCGGGGAATAATATGTCCGGGTTTCGTTAATGCTCATTGTCACACTGAACTTTCTTTTGCCAAAAATAAGATAGCTGAAAATAGTGGTATTGATAATTTCATATCTCAATTAGAACAGTTAAAACAAACTACCTCATTGTTGGAAAAACAAGAGGCTGTTAAAATGGCTATTGATGAAATGCAGCACGAAGGTATTGTTGCTGTTGGTGATATAATTAATACTGCACTGAGTATAGAGCCAAAGAAAGAATCGAATATTGACTTTTATACTTTTTTAGAGATTTATGGTTCGCAAGCTGTCATGGCTGAAAGAATATGGTATTCTGCCTTAGAATTGTGGGAACAATTGCCTAAGCCAAAAAACATTGTACCTCATGCTACCTATTCGCTTTCGCGCACTCTTTTTCAGAAGGTTCGTGACTTCCAAGAGTATTTTTCTACCACAACGATACATCATCTGGAGAGTGAAGGTGAAATTAGTTTTTTTAAGGAAGGCATCGGCCCAATGGCTGATAGGCTTAAATCATGGGGATTGGATCTTCCTATGCATATTCCTACTCATAGGCGCCCTTTGGAAAGTATTGGAAGCTTCTTAGCTCAGAATAAAAAAGTACTTCTCGTTCACAATACTTTTATAGAGAAGCAAGATATTGATTTTGCGAATAATAATTTTGAACAGGTATATTATGCCCTTTGTGTTAATGCTAATTTATATATTGAGAGGAAATTGCCACCGGTAGAATTGCTAAAACAGCAATCGCATACTATTTGTATTGGCACCGATAGTCTAGCCTCCAATAAGCAACTTAGCATACTTGCAGAAATGAAAACTCTTGACAAATATTTTGCCATACCATTGGAAAAATTAATTCGGTGGGCATGCTATAATGGTGCTTGTGCTTTGGGGATGGAATCCAAACTGGGGAGCATAGAAGCCGGTAAAAAACCGGGATTGATTCTATTAAATAATAATAATGAAACTTTTGACCTACAACAGACTACTGTAAAGGTAATCGCTTGATATTGAAGTAAATAATTAATATTAATCCACGGAAACTTGTTTTAGTGTAAACGTCATTAGTGTATTTCTTATCTGAGCTCTCAATAATAAAATATCGCCATAATAATAGTCATTGATATGTCCGTTTTTTGGATTAACTGTTTGAAAGTGATTGGCACTTATTTCAGTAACAGTTTTATTTACACCATCAAACTCGGAAAATACAGCGTCAATATCCTTCGGTTTTTTGAAATACAGGAGCGAACCGGAATAACAGATGTCATCATTATAAGTAGAATGTGTACCATTTACAATAATAGAGTACCCATTGGCAGTTCTAGTTATACTCGAACTAGAATGCAAATTTCCATTTTCGTATGAGGTGCAATGGCTGGAATTAAGAATGTTATTGATATAAATGCAACTAACTTGATATTTAATATTGATATCAATAAATAGTCTGGTTTTTACCTCACTAATAGTATTGATTCTCATGGTATCACCCGAAATTGTTTTGTAGGCAGTAACGGTTCCAATGGATAAATCACCAGAATGAATAACGTAATGTATTGTTTGTGAGTATGTTGATGTGGCAAAGGAAATAAATAGAAAAATAAGAATATTTCGTACTATGTTCATAATGTAAATAATAAGTTTCAAAAAAAGAATAACGCTAATTTAACAAAGAATACACTGCTGCTATTGGCAAAGTTTGATTCATATTTTTACACATGGTATGTTTAAAAAATAAGTAAGTTTCAAAATTCTATAGATTCCTGTTACGATTTTGCGGGATAAAAGTACCACAATAGGAAATAGATTATGACACGCAGTGGTGCACTATAGTTGCATTATAAAATAGTTGCATATGCAAACTAATTAATCTACGGTTCGGTTTTGGGGAGTATATTATGGATGAACTAAAAAATTTTAAACTAGAGCAGGTTTTGGGTTTTTATATTAATCGGGTTTCATATCTAATGACTGAAGAGATTGGAAAACGGTTTTCCAAAGCGGGATTGGGCATTGTGGCGCAAGATTTTGCTATCTTGGTGCGTTTGTTAAATGAAGGGACGGTTACACAAGCAAGAATTATTGAATTAATGATGCGCGATAAAACAACAATTACACGGCGTGTTGATGGGTTAGTGAAAAAAGGTTTGGTTGCTCGGGTGGTGAACCCAGATGATAGAAGGTGTATGAATATAAAGCTGACACCAGAGGGGCATACGATGTTGGAAACAGCATTTCCAATGGCTTCGGGCTTTCAAAATGAGCTTGTTCAAGGCGTGGAAGATGATGATAAGGCTATCGCCATTAAAGTGTTGAAAAAGCTAGCCACGACCTTGATGGATTTAAAATAATTTTAAGTATGATTAAACAGGAGTATAACGTATGAG
>WGCS01000233.1 GCA_015493685.1 Bacteroidales bacterium | reverse complement strand
GATATAAACTATATTCATTTGCTATATTTTGCAGCGAATTAATATCGAAAATTAGATAATAGAAAGTAGATGAAGCTGATAAAACTAGTTTATTAAATTTACGACGAAAAGATAAATCAACACCATAATCAGATTTTTGAGCTATATTTTCAGGTTTTCTAAGGCTTGTTAATGAATTTATTGGAATAGAAATATATTCTACTTCATTATTGGTATAATGGTAAAATAATTCAATGGAACTATTCCAGTTTTTGCCTATATGGCGGTGGCTAAGGTATAATCCATAAAAATATACCGGACTTAGAGTTGAATTTCCCGATTTCCAACGATATATAGATTGCTTGTCAACAAAATCAACCAATCTATTGTAGTAGGGGAAATTTGCATTCTTTGATAAACTAAGTTTAAAAAAATCTTTTTTGCCGGCAGTATAGCTTATGGTTGCAGAGGGCAAAAATTCATAATAGTTTTTTGTGATAAGGGCGGAAGTGTCATTTGATGAGCTTGAGAACCGGGTGTATCTTCCTGAAATATAATGATCAATAAAAGTAATTCCTCCGTCAATTTTCCACTTTTTTATTTTTGTTCCTATTCTAAAAGATAAGTTATGATGCCGGCTGTTATATATGTCATACATACTCTGTGGCAAATACAAAAGGCTGTTTACGTAATAACTGTCGGAAATGGTGTCTGATATTTCTGAGGAAAAATTATAGGAAATATTCCAACGAGTATTTTTAGATAATGAATAATTGAGAAAAAACCCCAAGTATAATGAATTATTGTTATTTACCCTCTTGCTTAGGTTGCTAATAGTACTATCGCTTTGATGCCCATTTAATTTAATATACTGATAGTTATTTTTGTTATTGCTGATGATATTGTATGTGTTGAAGTTGCCATATATTTTAAAATAGGTATTCAATGTATCTAGCTTACGTTTATACGAAATATTTATTCCTTTATAAACTTGATTCCCTGTGCTTAAACCATTACTGGTGTATAGATTTTTTTCTTCATCTGTTTTATTTCCATGTTCAACGAAAGACAAATTACTTTTGTTTTCCGAATTTAATGTGTAGTAAGCAATACGACCAACTAATTTAGAATTAGCAGAACCACGGAATATAATACCTACATTATTATAATTCACTCTTTTTATGTGATTATTCTTATTTAAAATATTCTGATTAGTATTCTCTATCGAAGAGGTATATTCTTTCTCCGTAATAGAATTAGTAAGAGTACGCCTCAAATTTAAAGATGAATTTAGAAAGTAGGTGAACTTTCCTTTTTTGTAATTTAAATTAAGATACAGTTTCGATTGATCCAATTGCTTTAAAGTACTTAATCCAAATTTTGTACTAGCCAAACCGCTAATACCATTCTTAACTATTGGTTTCATTACAATATTAATGATGCCGCCCATGCCATCTCCACCGGTGTACATTGAGGCGTCTATTAGCTCAATCGCTTTTACTCTATCTACCGGAATAACTTCAATGCTTGGATATTGATTTTCAATTGGTAGTTCATCAACAAAGAGGGTCGCTTTAGCGCCTTTGTATCTTATATTGCCCAATTCATCAACAGTAATACCTGGCATAGAACGTAATAAATCGAGTATGGAAATTGCAGAGGCTGATTTTTTTTTATTAATGCGATAGACTGTCCGGTCAAATTTATGAAATATCTCTTTCTCCCGGGCACTTATGGTAACTGCTTTTAGCGTCTTGTTTTTCCTTAACAATAGTATCCTTCCGAGTTTTACTTTGCCATTGGGCGTTGAATAAATTATAGTGTCTTTTTCTTTGTATCCTATATATCTAAGCTTTAATAATAAACTATCTCCGTAATTATTACTATGGATAATGAAATGCCCCTTTTGGTCTGAGATTGTATTCGTTTCGCTGGAGTCATAGTAATTTACTAAGGACAATGTGCTGTATGCTAGTGGAGCAGATGTTTTGCTATCTACCACAATTCCTGATATTTTTATTGATTGAGAGAAACTTACTGAAGAAATAGAGAATAGATATATTAGAATAAATAATGTTCTCCTGACATCGTTTTTCATACTTGTTTTTGTTGTGGTGATATAGACACCAAAAACCGGACAATTTTTGGTGCCTCAAAGATAGCTCTTTTATTGATGTAATTTGCGCAAAACCGTATATCTATATGGGATATTTGTTATTATGGCTTTGGAGACTTGGCTTTATTCTGTGGACTTAGAAGTTTATTTAACTCATCTTCAATTCTTTCAGCAATCATTTTATGGTATCTTTCATTAACATGAATTCCATTGTTATGAAGTACTGGTTTACCATTATATAGTGTATCCATTCCATTAATATATCGAATATTTTTGGTTGATTGTCTCATTGAAGAATCCAAGGCTTTACAAATAAAAGGTTCTTTCTTGGTGTTACTTCTCGAATTTGGACCTAATAAAATTAGTTTTATATTATTTATAGAACAGAATTCGTCTAGATCCTTTACTAGCTCAATATATTTTTTAATGGCATAGGATTTATTTCCGGCTATTTCTCCCAAAAAGTAATTGATATTAATCAGGAGATTATGAAACTTCGATTTTTTTAATGTATTAGTATTTTCATACCGTCGCCCTAAGATTAGATAGTCGTATTTTTCCGGATTGATAATCTTAAGAAAGGGAATGTTTAGCGAATGTTTTATTTTGCCATTATTATCAACAAATCTATAATAGAATTTTACTATTCTTAAAAAAGGTTCCGGCCTTATGTGAAATATTATTACTTCTGTTTCCTTAGTCGAGTGCAACTTTTTTATTTTATCCATTACCCGGTTAAATTGTTCGTATCTTATTATATCAATAAAAGTTTCAATATTTAGGGAACTGATCATATTCTTTTTTACCTTGGAAAGAAAGATATCTTCGTAAAGTATGTTATGCTGAACAGGAAAGCAACCACCAACAAAGATAAGATGTAATTTTCTTGTTTGACTGGCTAAGAATTTTTTTGCACTAATATATTCTTGATATGAAATTATTCGATGTTTTGTTTTGGTTAAGCCTTTGCCTGTATTTCCTTTTTCAAAATCGTTAATTAATTTATTGGCAAATCTCTTGCTTGGATATAACTGTAGCCTGTTTTTTAATAACTTATTGAAACTAATAGTGCTGTTAGTTGATTGATTTAAGCATAGATGAGTGTGCATGTCATTTAACGTAACTTGGCCAAAATTATCATTTGTTATCTCGTTTAAATAATCTATCATTGCTGAAAAGAAAGCAGCGTTATCCAATGAAAGAGAAGTGGAGTTAATAAAACAGATGGAGTATTTATTGGTTATAGTAATAATTGCGTGTATCCATTTCCAGTATTCATAGCTATCATTATGAAAAAATGGGAAAATATTTAAATCTAGATTATAATCGCAATGTCCAAAGATGATATGTTTAATCCTATTGTGAGTTATTATTTGTTCCAGATTATCTAATCCGCTTTTGCTTTCTATGACGGGAATTATCTCATGATATTGAATGTTGTTCTTTATTAGTGCTGCTATGCTAGCGGCCAAACTTTTGTGGTTTCCTGCTTTTGGTATAATTATGGAATAGATATCCATGCCTTTAATGGCCAAAATATCTTTTTCAAACTCTGAAGTGCCTTGCGGATTAAGTCTAAGTCCAATGTTAATATTTTTCGTCTTTAACTTTTGTGCCAATAAAGTGAAATATTTTCTATGATGTTCTTTTAATTTACTTGTTTTTGAACGGTCTTGAATATTTTGAATTCCATCTTCAAAATCAAAGCAAATAATTAAATCGTCACTCTTGTTTTCATATTTTTTGAAATGATGCGGAGTTGTGTCTTTATTGTATTTTACAAATTGATAAATTTTCATTTATTTATATTATCTAAGGGGTTAAATCTACTTCTTTCTGTATTTTGTAACGATAATATTTTTTTAATTTTGTTAAATCTATCTTCTATTTCTTTTGGGTTTGCTGTATTAATAGTATAGTTAATCTGATAGCTCCTTTTTAGATTACACATATCAATGCTAATATGATTTGCTGTACACTTATTACATATTCCAAATAGATTCGTTATTGTTATCGTCTGTTTTTATTGTATTTGCCTACTGGTGTACTATATATTCATTGGATATTAACTGTTTTACAAATATAGTAAATTAATTGATAATGAAAGTATGAGTATTCAGACTTCACCAAGCTTTCCCTGCAAAAAATAAGAAAGCAAAAAAAAAGGTCTTGTTATTTACAAGACCTTTTAAAAATAACATTAATTATGCATTAGTTGCGAAAAATAGATAGAGAACCTTCGTATTTCTTTTTCTGTCCAACGGTAGTTTTTAGAATATAATAATAAACGCCTTCAGCATCATTACTGGCATTCCAGTCGTTACTATAATTAAAGGATTCAAAGACTTTCTTCCCCCATCGATTAAATATTATTAATTGTGTATTGGGAAAGTTGATTAAACCGCTAATCTTGAATACATCATTAATGCCATCACCGTTGGGCGTAATTACGTTAGGAATCTCCAGCTGACAATCTTTCGATTTTAAATGGATCATATCGGTACAGCCATTGTCAATTTTTACCAATAAAGTATGCTGTCCTACCGGCATATACTTTTGTGCATATAAACTGCTGGTATCGCTCGATAAATTACCGTCGAGAAACCAACGATATTTATGGTTTAAGTTAGTTCCATCGTGTGGAATATTAAATCCAATATCTTCAAAAGAACAGAATTCTTTATCTGCGCCCAGAATCGTTGGACTGAAAATACTTACAATAATAGAGTCTTCTACAGTGCAAGGAGAACTTGGGTCTATGGCCACTGTTACATAATATTTACCCGGTGAAGTTACCAATAGAGTGTCGGCAGTACTTCCATCACTCCAATTATAAATAAACGGAGGGTAGTGGTTGGTGTTTCCTGCCCGTAACACAATGCTTTCTCCAACGCAAGTGTCGTTGCCGAGGTTTACATCTGCCAGATCATATTGATCTACATGTACGCTATCTGTATTGCTACATACTAAATTGCCACGAGAGTATGAAACTGTTGCAATATAATCACCCGTAATATTAGTTTGCTGTATTTGAGTTGTGTTGCCTGTATTCCATTGGTAAGTTGTTCCAGCTAAGGCATTTCCTGCGTCTAGGGTTACAATGCCAAATCCACAAATTATAGTATCATTGCCAAGATTAATTTGAGGTGTTGGCAACACACTTACATTAAGTGTTGTATCGTAAGAACAGCCAAAATCATCTACCATGGTGAATGTAAAAGGGTGATTTCCTGTGTCGCTTGGTAATATTGTTATATTATTTCCGCTGGCACTAATAATAGAAGGTGAACTATTCCATGTTTCAGAGCTGATGGCAGGTTTATATGACCAGTTAACAGGTAGAACAGCTGGAGCAAAATCAATTCCCCAAGCAAAGATATATCCATTATCAATAAACAAATTGTCGGTAATTGTAATCTGCCATGTTCCATTCAAGGGGCATCCTATTAGTGAGGTATATGGAGTTTCCGGCTTATATATTACCAAAGGATAAGGAGGTAATGCTGTTGAGCCGGCGGGATAGGCAAATGAGGGTGGCAAATAAGGATGGTTATTATAAGTAGTTCCCAAGACGTCAGTAAAGGTGTGATTATAGGTGCCTGCTGCATTTACCATAGTTGTAGTGCCATTGGTTTCCCATGCATATTCATAGCCTAAACCTGGTATTGGTTGGGAGTTGTTATCAATGGGTTCTCCTAAAAAAGTATTACTACCACCACCGGAAAATGATTTTAAGGTGGTCAGTTGGCCGTTGGGACAAGTAATGGTAATATTCAAATCGCCTAGATAACTATGTTCCAGCGTTGCTCTTACGGCAATGATATCGTTGACGCTAGTTATGGTTTGCCCGGGTGAGAAAACATTAAAAATTAAGGTGGAAGTATAGGACGCTCCGCTACCATCAGGCAGGTAGGTTGTGCCGGCATGATTTAATGATGAGTTTCCATGCCATAATTTGGTGGTCGAAACACCGATAAGGCTGGTCGAGTCTCCTTGACATAGCTCATCCTTTAGTTGGTGAGTGCCGTCAAAAGAGGGTTTTGTACTTGTTCTTATTCTGACTTTAGGAGTTTGAGTGGCCATACAACCATTGGTATCAACAGCGTTAATCTCAATGTTGTAACCCTTGATAGTATCATAAACTGCCCCTACAGTTAATGCTGAATCCATGTGGTAATTACCCATGTCCCATTTAAAATGAGTGGTGGTATCGTTTTGGTGATATACCGAATCATTAAGAGGGTAAATGCCTTGGGCTGTCATACTTACAGAGTCACCTGGACATATATCAATATAGTAATAGCCACTATCTACATGAAAAGGAGGAGTGGATGAAAGTAGCGAAACGGAATAATTTTGGCAAGGTAAACCACAACTTACTGCGGCTACCCAGCCACTGGATGTTCCAACTGAGGTCCATTTTAAAGTTAAACTACCTGTTGGATTGAGTACCGAAGCTCTGATAACCATTCCCACAGGGCTTAAATTAGAATTTACTACACCATAGCTGGGTGAGGACACATTGGGGCCATCAAAAATCTCTAAGTTATCACCATTGGCAACAGACCAATTGCTAAAATTAATATTGATATAGGCTCCGGCTGTGCCGGGAGTGAAAGTAATCACATAAGTTTCTCCTGTAAGATAATTACCGGAAGGTCCTCCGCTATCATAAAATGTTCCGGAACAGGTAGTTATGTTCTGACCATTATAGGTGGCAATATTATATACTTGGGCTTGTAACTGATAAGCCAATAGTGTTACTATCAATAATAGTGATCTCTGTAATAATAGTTTCATCTGTTTAAAATTTATTATTCCAATAGCTGTCGGAATTGTGACTTTATGAGTTTCTAAAAAGTGTTGTCATAGCTTGTGCCGAATTATAGGTACTTGTTTTATAGTGCCAAAATAATAGATTGCTATTCTTTGATTAGTCCTAATTTTTTACGATATTCATTGTATTTTTTAATAAAGTCTTTTTCGCTGAGCATTATAAAAATCTCTTTAGTATTTTTTACCTTGTAATATACGGCCTGATCGTAATGTCGCTTAATGTTTAGCGTGAGTACATTAAGTTTTTTTGTATCCACATGACCGTTCTTTATTGGTAAAACCAACTCCGGTAAATTATTTTCGTCTAATTTTTGTTGGGGAACTTCCGCAATAGTATAGCTGTTGTCAAGGAAGAAATTATAATAACGAATTAAATCGGGATTGGCTTTTTGTAGTTGTTCCGTCTTTTGTTGCCCTAAATAGGCAAGTATTCTTGAATCCGGTTCTATTCCTTTGAAACTGGAAAAGAAAATAGAGAATAGAACTATCCCTATTAATGTAATCTGTTTTTTCATAATAATATAAAGTATTAATGGGTTTGTTTTGTGTCTTTATGTTACTTAATAAATTTTGTAATCGCTGTTTTTTAACAACTGATACATGT
>WGCS01000232.1 GCA_015493685.1 Bacteroidales bacterium | reverse complement strand
ATTTTTTTGTGTCTTCTTTGATCTGCAGAAAAAAGAGTAAACTAGAATTAATCCATGTTTTTATGGGATAACAATGATTTGTTTTGAAAGGAATGCAACATCATCTGTGCCCCTTTTTGAAAAAAAATGTCTCTATTTCTTCCTTGAATCATAGTAATATCTTCGTTTGCTAGCATAATTATATTTTACGTCGCACTAGCGATAGAAGCGGCATCCTATGGCATTGGTAAACCCTTGAATCAATGTATAAGGAGAATTAATGCCATAGATATAGCGGATAGCGCGCTCAGCAATTTTTGGTATTGGCTTCGGCCTTGTGAATTGCTGAATTGCCCAAAAGTACTTTATGTTAAAATGCTTCACTAAAGCCGAAGAAGAAAGCAACTGTATTTTTACCAACTCCAAAATCCATTCGTAGATTGGTTTTATGCTTTTGGTCGACCATAAGCCGTAGGCCCGCACCGGCAGTAATTTTAAGATGACTTATATTAATATAGGAATAATCAGGATTTACTTCTCCCATACTTAAAAAGGCAACTCCTCCAATCAACCAGAATAAATGTTTGCGAATCTCAAACTGTCCGTCTATCAGTGTTTTATCTCTATACTGGCCTTTGTAATAGCCTCTCATCCTGTCGGTGCCTCCCAACAATGCCATGGAATAAACAGGGATATTGCCATAATTAGCTTCGGTGTATAATTGGTAGGCAAAAGTAAATTTCCCCACAGAATGGAAAGCGCGTATATCAGCTATATATCGATTAAAAATATAGTCAGAACCCAATAGTGCTTTTGAATAAAACTGTGCATTGAAATAAATAAATATTCCCTTGCTTGAATTATAAATATTATCTCTGGTATCGTAATTAAGTGAAAGTCCAAAACCGGAATTCAGCCCTCCATCATAGCCTCTATACTGTTGTGGGCGATAAATAGTATCGAGAGAATAAGAGATATCAAAGACATTATAATAATAGTACCCAATGCCAAGATAAAAATTAGGGAGTACTTTTCGCCGGTAGTCGATGTTGATATTAAGAAAACTTTTGGTAATTAATTTAGACGTATCAATATTTATATCGTTACCAACGCCCCAAAAAGCTCTGGGGAAGCGTTCGATGCCAAAGCTATTATCTACAATATTTCTATCTTTATCCCAATGGAAATGGGAGCCAATATGCAAAAACATCTGACCATTTAAGGATGCTGCTGTTGTAGCACCAACGGATGAGGCTTGGGAAATAGTATCTTTCTTATTTAAGTCAAAAGCATTGAATTTGGCTAATCCGAAAAGCCAATTTGTTTCTGTACTATATGAGATAATGGGCGCCGGGATATAATTCATCAAACTATAAATTTTATCATTCACCTTTTTAAATTTATCTATCATGGCCTTATGCAAAGGAGCAGCCGTTGTGTCATTTTTTTTCTTTGTATCTATCGACTGGGTATTCACTTGTGCCTCCATCATAAAAGAGAGTGCAATAAAAATAACTATAAGAATTGGTTTTGACATAAAATATTGATTAGAGTATGGTGCTTATTATTTTGCAAAGATACATAAACAAAAAATAATATAGGTAAGCTTGTAATTTATAAGGTATTGAGTTGTTCACTTTGAATTATAGCAGTCGATAATTATTCTATTCATAAGTGTATAAAGAGGGAGCTTTTATCAAATTATTACTATTGTTACAAGGGTGTAGTTTTAATTGCTAAATTGAAATATGTGATGGAATAAAGGTATTTGATGAATACTTGTGGCGGATTAAGAGTAGATCACAACTGTGTTTAAAGATAGAGTAAGATACAGGATATAAAGCGGTGAGATATAAGCCTTAGGTGCTTTTCTGTAGAAAAATACTATATTTCGTTTAGTTCATTAATTTAAATGCCAGTTGAATTCATTATAAAAAAAATCTTTGTTGTCCGATAAAGATATTTACTCTAACCTTAAACCCTCATGATTAAAGGCTAGTAGAGGTTTAAGTATTATATCGTTTTCCTTTTGGATTAATTGCCAACAATTTATTTTTCCTCATTGAATATAAGGCTGATATAAGTTATTGGTAACCAATCAATAAGTCTATGACTGACTAAGGCAAGATTGTTTGATAATTATTTACATCCTCCTATTTTTATCGGACAATAGTGTGAAAAACATGATTTTGTTATTTTTTTATTTGTTGTACAAATAAAAAATAGTATATCTTTGCACATTATGATTTCGATACAACTACATATATGGCAATGGCGTAATACTTATCTAAAAAGAGAGTAATTAGCAGAGCTATATTTAAATTAGTATAAAGTACAAGCCGCAGAATTATTCTGCGGCTTTTTTTTTGTTAAACTTTTAAATTTTTTAAATTATGAGAAATCCAGTGTTAACTGAAGAGAAAGTAGGTTTTTTTGGCCGTTATGGAGGAATGTATGTGCCTCCGGTATTGGAAGATAAATTGCTTAATCTGTATGAGCAGTTTGTTAATTATAAAGATGATCCGGCTTTTGTTTCGGAATATCTTTCATTATTAAAGACCTATGTGGGGCGTCCATCACCATTGTATAAGGCCAATAGGCTGTCGGCAGAATTGGGAGCTACGGTTTATCTAAAAAGGGAGGATCTGAACCATACAGGTTCTCATAAAATCAATAATGCTGTGGGGCAAATATTGTTGGCTAAACGAATGGGTGCTACAGAGATAATTGCAGAAACAGGAGCAGGTCAGCATGGCGTTGCAACGGCAACAGTTGCTGCTCTAATGGGAATGAATTGTAAGGTTTTTATGGGGAAAACAGATACTGAGCGACAAAAGATGAATGTAAAAAGAATGGAGCTGCTTGGGGCTGAGGTGATAAGTGTGGAGAATGGGCAAGGAACACTAAAGGACGCAGTAGATGCGGCATTAGGATATTATATAGAGCATCCCAACTCCTTTTATTTGTTGGGGTCGGCAGTAGGTCCACATCCATATCCGTCCATTGTCAGGTATTTTCAGTCGGTGATAAGCAAGGAGATGAAAAAACAGATTATTGAAGCCGAAGGAAGATTGCCTGATGCTGTGGTGGCTTGTGTTGGCGGAGGCTCTAATGCTATTGGTGCTTTTGCACACTTTATAGACGAGGAAGTTGATTTATTGGGAGCTGAGGCTGCGGGAGAAGGTATAGAGACAGATCGAACTGCAGCAACTCTTACATTGGGAAAAGATATGATTTTTCAAGGAGCCGATTCTTTATGTTTGGCTGATGCACAAGGAAATCCAATTGATTCGTATTCTATTGCTGCCGGTCTTGATTACCCCGGAATAGGTCCGGAGCATGCTTATCTTAAGCGTATCAATAGAGTTAAATATATGCCGATAACTGATGTGGAAGCTTTAAATGCGTATCGAATTTTATCGAAATACGAAGGAATTATACCTGCCATTGAGTCTGCTCATGCAGTAGCATTGGTTTTAAAAGAATTTAAAAATAAAGATAAACTGGTGGTGATTAACCTTTCGGGCAGAGGAGATAAGGATGTAGATCGCTTATGAATGCAATCTGCTAATACATAAAGACTGTAATAATTGGTAAAAGAATTATTATGGTCTTTTTTTTTATAAAAAATGGATGCATTATCTGATAGCTTAACCGATTAATTGCTACAAATATAACTTTGATGGAATAAATAATTTAGGGAATGATTATGCCGGTGAATTTTATGTCTTTTGGTATAAAAGTAAAAGTCCGCTTGCTCAGGGCGGACTCTCTTGGTT
>WGCS01000231.1 GCA_015493685.1 Bacteroidales bacterium | reverse complement strand
CCTATATACAGGTGTATGAGGTACTTGTATAGGGCTACTAGGTGCTTCACTTCCAGGAGTAGGTATAGTAACAGGAACACTAATATCGGAACTTGCACCGCTATTTGTGCCAGAATTATGATCACTATTAACTAGGTTACCACTATTAGGCGAATGTTGATTATTACCAAAGCCTCCTGTTTGAGACGAATTGTGATTACCTACTACAACATTAGTTTGATTAACTACACCATGGTTATGTACATTCACAGTTGTGTTATGGTTGATAGTCGTTGAATGATGTCCTGTACCAGGTGTAACAGTTACACTACCGTCAGGATCAGTAGTTACTACTTCATCCGTAGTTGTATGAATAACAGTACCATTCGGTAATGTTATAATAGCTTTTGTTTGTTTTGTTTTTATTAATTTACTTTTTTTAAAAGTAGTCGGGCTACTACTCTTATCCTTAGCAAATCCCACACTTACCAACATCCACAACACTAATAACACTGATAAAATTCTTTTCATTTCCTTATCTCCTTTTTGATCCTTGATTTGATTATTATACCAACATTAAATTATTACTAAAAATCATTGTTTGTCAACTACTTTTTCAAACGGATTACTCCTCTTATACTCCAAAATATCAAAGCTCACTGCAGTATTAATATATATTTCCGTAGTCCCTAAATATTCATGACCCATCAACTTTTTCAAGGTAAACAATCTCATTCCGTTTTCATAGCAATGAGATGCAAAAGCATGTCTCAAGCTATGTGCAGAAAACACCCTGTTCATTGCTGCATACTTCTCAGATATTCCGGTCCCGGTTCCGGCAGTTTCAACAATCCTTCTAATTTGCCGGAGCGATACGCCTATAATTTTCCGTTTAAGGTCATTATTAGCCTCTTCCTGAGCTTTCTTTAATAACTTTGAGGTCTCACTATCAAAGCAAACATAACGGTCCTTATTTTCCTTTCCCGAACGAATAAAAATAACTCCCTGGTTATAATCAACATCTCCAAATACCATTTCAGTAAGCTCTGCTATTCTCACACCGGTAGCATAAAACAGCCTCATAATCAGGTGATTTCTGAATCCCTTCTTTGTATCAACCTTATAAAAATCAATAAGCTTTCTACACTCTTCCCTGCTTAAAATAGCCGGAAGCAGCCTTTGAAGTCTTTTATCCGGAAACTTTTTAACATCCGGAACTTCATATTCAAACTCACTGATCAGTTCATCCCGCCAGGTAGTTTCAGCCATATTGAGTCCTCCTTCTTTTACAAATGATATCAGCTATTGCCCATTTTATGAATTTTTTTCAAAACACAATAATTGGAAGGCTTTCCTTCCGTGTCCTTATTTAATTTCGTTTCTTAACAAATATAAAGGCACACCAAAATTTAGGAGGTGATTATTATGACTGAAATAATTATATCCATACTTTTAATAGTATTGGAAATTATCAAAGTTTTGATAGATCTGTGGAATCTGTACAATTCTATCAATTATTAACCAAAGAGCGACTTAATAAGTCGCTCTTTGGTTGTACATTATTATCGCTTTAGAAAACTTCTGTTTAAATAATATAAAAAAACAATTACCAATATAATGGTATTTTTTCGCCACCTTTTATTTGAACTGTTGTATGACCATCTGTGATACTTCCTTTATTATCAACACGAAAGTTGTCATGTATGTGTCCGTCACTTCCTGGCTGTAAAATATTCATAGTACCTTGCAATTTGGGATCATTTGGAAGTAAAATTTTTACATCACTCATTTTAAATTCCTCCAATTATTTTTTGCAATTACTATTGTTCTCTTTTCCTTTACACTCATCACATAATTCACCGTTAGTCGGCTTTGATGTAGTGCTTACATAATCCGTTGTTGGCCAATTAGAACAGTTTTTACAAAAGTGCCACCTATCGTTTCCTTTACGTTTTCTGTATTCCGCCATAATAAACTCCTTAAAATTATTTGATTAATAATAACATAATTTATGAAAGAAGTCAATTATAAAATGTCCTCATTTCGAGAGTATTCTCGGACATTAAACTTATATTCTTGTATTGAATTCCAATATGGGTTATAATTAAAATGTAATACATGTATTACAGGAGGAATAATAATGGGAGCAATAACAATTCGTCTTCCAGATGAAATACAAAGTCGTCTTTTGGAATTATCCAATACAACCGGACGGACAAAATCTTTTTATGTAAGAGAAGCATTGATAGAGTATCTAGAAGATTTGGAGGATGCTTATTTGGCAGATAAAGCTGCATCAGATTTAAGATCAAAAAAAGCACATACGATTCCAATAGAAGAAGTGATGAAAGAATATGGCCTATTATAAAATCGAAATATCTACTATAGCAAAAGATAGTCTTGATAAGCTTGATAAGTCAGTAGTTAAAAGAATATTAAATTTTCTTTATAATCGTTTACAAACTACTAATGATCCGAAGCAATTAGCAAAACCGCTTAAGGGAAATTTATCCGGCTATTGGAGATATCGTGTAGGTAGCTATCGAATAATTTGTGATATTCAAGATGATAAATTATTAATCCTTGTTTTAGTTATAAATCATCGAAAAGAAATTTATAAAAAGAAATAATCAAATAATTATTTTATTTCCTATTTCCAAAAAGAACAACAACAAAAATATTAAAATCTAAAATTTTGCTTACATTAAAAAACTTTCTTTTTGTTGTAGTTTTTCTTTTTAAAGTCTTTAAAGAACTTTAAAGAACTTTGTGACTTGTCTCAAAGCTAATAGTACCTAGGACTAACTAATTTTAAACTAAACCTTTCTGCTACTTAATTAAACCTTTCTGCTACTTAATTAAACCTTTCTGCTACTTAATTAAACCTTTCTGCTACTTAATTAAACCTTTTATTGATTTTTAGGTTTAACTTTATTATCATCATATAAATAACTTTGATAAGGAACTATTGGAATGAATTTTTTTAATGACAAAAAAGATCTGATTTTAAATAAACATAGTGCTTTAATCCAGATGAGTAATAGAATAACAGCAGTACAAAGAAAGTCATTTAACGCAATGCTTTTTTCTGCAAAAAAAGATTTAAAGCTGGATCCGAAAAAGAGTAAATTTAAAACATCCGCAAATTATTTATTAGATTCAATAGGGCTTGGCGAAAAACACCATATTTATTTAAAAAAGTTCTTAACAGAACTAAAAGATATTAGCGTTGAATATAATATTTTAGGTAAAGATAAAAATCATATTTGGGGAGCTTTTTCATTATTAGCCGGATTTCAATATGAAAAAGGCGAAATAACTTATTCTTTCCCCCATCAAATATTGGATGCCCTACTTAATCCTAATA
>WGCS01000230.1 GCA_015493685.1 Bacteroidales bacterium | reverse complement strand
ATTCTAAATAGTGTCAGCTTATTATTTTTACAAATATTGATACTTGTTTCGAGCTGTTTTTATTATTTTGTTCTGCTTGCTGAAACTTCTCTAATTGGTTAATTTCTTTTTTGAATAATTGCCATTTAGGAAGTTATTTGTCCTGCTTTGTATTTAAATTTTACCGACAGTATCGAATGGAATAGACGATAATAGCACGGCAGGCAGTGAATAGTAAATAAAAGTGAATTACTTTGGAACTCAAATTGTTATGATTTTCTTCTAAAAAAGAATAGGAAGTAATAAAATCTTGTGCCGAGGTGGGAAATGCTTAGTATTTTACTTATAGTTCTGATTATTATCAGTTTTAAAACCAAAGTATTAAATATAATATTTATCATTTTTTACAAATACTTGTGTACTTTTAAGCCACAATTTAAAACCAAAGAAATTATGGACAAATTCAACTCAAAAACAATCTGTGTTTCCGAAGAGGTGGAGTTAAGTAAAATGGATTCCGACCTGCCGTTAATGATTTTACAATCAAACTATATTATGGGTTATTATTCTATGATGCCCAATGAGTCAAGGACGCCTCTTTTAAATCATTACTACCTTTTAATGAAAAAAAGTATTCCTTGTTTTCAGGATCGAATCTTTAGAAGTGTTTCTTTTTATGAGAAAGATAATAAAAAGTTGTTGCATATTTATCCCGGGCATATGAATGTTCATGGTCAAGAATACAATTTTATACGTTTTCGACATTCTGAATTTGATGATGTAATGAAAGTCTTACCCTATTTTAAGAAACGAAATATTGAGTTTATTAAGCCAAAGCGGTTTTCTCCTGTCAAGGCACTTATTCAGTTTAAAGAGATGGTTCTTTTTGAAAATTTTCAAGAAAATGTATATCGTGATGCAAGTGCTCATCATGTATTCTTTTTCCCCATAGATATAGATATTGAATATCTTACTTTTAGCAAAATGATTGAGTTTATTCGCAATAATTGTGATTTCAAACATTTTGAAGCTTCTTTGGTTTACTCGGTTAATTCCAATTATCAGATAGAAGACTATGCAAAAATATATTCGCCTAATTGTGAGATGGATAGGTTGAATGAGTTTGAGGATAATTTTGTTAAAGCGGCCAAAGAGTTTGGAATTGGCTAGCCTAAATAATAGTAACAAATCAATTAACAACAGTTTTTATTTCAGCCAGATAATAATTAAGCCATTACTTTTTATTTTAAGTTAATGGCTTTTTATATAGGCTTTTAATAGCTTGTATTTTGGATGCGTTATAATGCTTATCAATACTTTATGATTTGGCCGTATAAATTCAGTTGGCCGTAGTCCTTAGATGCGTAAATTAGACTGGTGGAAAGGCTGATATAACTGGAGTTTTACTAATTTGTAGGGCTTGGCGAATTATATTTCATTCATTTCCATATAAAGAATAGAGCTTATCACTATTAACATTAAAGTTGAAGATTTCTATATATTAACGCAAAAAGCCCATTGGAAATTTTTCCAATGGGCTTTTTGTATTGTGGCTATTTCTTGATATTTTATCCTCTATCAATAATATAACCTTCCATTCCCGCAACTTTATTGTTTTCATAATATGGGCTGGCAGAGATGGTGTGGTAACTTTTTGTGCCATCAGTATTGTATCTTGCTACTATACTTCCGGTAATAGTTTTGCCCTTCATTACTTGGTCAAATACTTTTTCTACTGTTTTACGGTCTTCTGCTTTTCTGTTTAAACGGTAGTCTTTTCCTATCGGTTCGGGAGTTTCTGTATTGGCATAAAGTTTTCTCCATATATCGTTTACCTCTACGTATTTCCCTTCCTTATCAATTTTAAAATAGCCTACATTTGATTCCTTAAGCTTTCTTTGGAAATCAATCATCATAGCTTTTGAATTATCAATTTCCCGGCTCAATGATTCTTCAAACATATCATCATCTTCAACATTTTCAGCATTCATTATTTTGCGTTGCGAAAAGTGCATTAGCATTCTAATATTTTCTCTAACAGCAACTTCAGCTTCTTCGTCCGACATTTCTTCCCATCCGGTTACCATAGCTTTTATTGCAGATAAAGGTTTATATCCGGTGGTAGTTAAATAAACGTGTGCAATTACAAAACCAAGCAAAAGGAATGCTCCGGCGACATGGATGTAAGCAATGGGTTCAATGGCATAACCATTGTGATATTTCAAGGAGTCGCCAAAGAAAATATAAAAAGCACCGGAGACAACCATTACCGGAAGAATGATGAAGTCAAGAGCAAAATAAGTTCCCTGTTGCAAGGGATTAAACTTATGATACATGGTTTTTTTCGTTGGATGTTCTGCATTGTGGAATATCCCATGAATATAATACTCAATTTGGTCGAAGATATGTTTTTTTGTGGGCATATACATTCGCCACTCACCGGTAATAAAAAGCCAAAAGAAAATAAGAATTAGCAGCCCCATATAAGTAAAGGCTGCATTATCATGGACTAAAACAGCTTTTTCAAATCCCATGAGATGATATGTTCCATGAATTTCAAAACCTGTAAGTGCTAAAGTTAGAATGAGCAAAGTTTGTGTCCAGTGCCAAAATCTTTCAAATCTACGATATATATATACTTTTTTCATAATTATATGAATTATTGTTATTAGATTTAATTGTTTATTGTTTCTTAGAAAGAATTCTAAGTGTAGTATGGCCTCCCACTCCTAATATAACTAGAATAAGGAATAATACACCGCCTATTTCAATGGCTGAATTTTTATCTCTACCGGGTAAATAAAATCCGGTTAGTTTAGCTAATCTGCTGTGGTGACTGTGGCAACTTTCACATTTAAGGGCATCTTCTTTTGGTGATACCATATGGTTGAGCAGCCAATAGCTTTCTGTTTTAACAAAGGCGTACTTACCGCTATAAGGCAAACCTAGATAGGCCATCCCTGTTCTTGCGGAGGCATTCCAGTCAAAGTCTGACCAATAAGCGCCACTGCCTTTTGGCCCCACAGTATGGGGCTGTATTAGTGTTTTATAGTTGTAATCGTAGATTTGTTTTCCGTGCATAATCTTAACAGGGTAAATCTTTGATGGATGATTAATGTCTTTAGGATTAATATTGTCTTCGTATGACCCGATGAGTTTATTAAACACCATGGGTGATTCAGTTATTTTATCAGTAAACATGTGAATCTTGGCGTTACCATTAAACCAAACATAATCCGGTGTAAGGTGTTTTGCCATTATTGCTGTTCCATGTCCTGTGCTGTATTTACTAAAAGAGTCAGGCGAAAGGCTGTCGATTTCCCTATAGGGTTCACCATGGTCAAATTGGCCGGCGGTAGACCAGTCCCAATCTACTTTGGTGGGGTTTACTTTGGCATAAGTAGGAATATGGCAAGTTTGACAAGCTACTTGTTGAAAGTGTTGGTTCAGCAATTTACTTTTGTGTGGAGCCTCAGTATGACATTGTGTACAGCCCATACTATTGTTGTTGGAAGTACTTAGAGTATATAAGTCCCCTGATATATGATGGTTGTGCGTTTTATGGCATGCAGTACATTCCATATTTAAGTCGTCTTTTTTCTTGTTAGCCATGTGAACATCAACATCACGGGTACAGCTAACTTGAGCCATTTCGAGGTCGCCATGTTTTACATTATTACCACCGCCACCTTTACCATGGCATTCAAGGCAATTCTCACGTGTTGGATATCCTACATGTTGGGCTACATAGCTTAAGTTTACTGAGCTTGCCGGTTCGCCATCTTCTCCTTTTTTATAAGTCTTTGTATTGTCGTGGCAGACTAGGCAGTCGATATTGTTCTGATCGTGGAAATCAAAATTCTTATTTCCATATCCATAACCGGCATGGCATTCCGAACAGTGGTGTTCGTTGGAGTTAATACCAATACAGAAATTGTTGGGAACATTTTCTTTCCCTAATACAACTACGTTTCCATTAACAGTAGTGTCAGTTTTTAGCCATTTCCAGTGCTCGTTATGCATAAATTCTTTTCCTCTGTTGGTATGGCACTTCAAACAGGCTGCTGTTACTTCTTGTCCGCTTTTAAAATCTTTTTGTAGGGATGCAAAAGTTTTGTGGTCAGCAGGAAGACTATCGTGTTGTACACGTTGGATCTTTGAATTGTCAAAGGGCATTATAATTTTGTCGGGATTGATAGTGCCAATTAACGTAAAGATGATAATCTCCGGAATCACTATTACCAAGATAACTTGTATAAGTCTTTTCATGATAGGGTCCTTTTGGTGAATATGTTGAAAAACTAATATATATTATTATACTGAAAACAAAAGTCGATTATATTTGGATAAATAATGAAAATTTTATAAGAAATTTCCCAACTTAAATAATAACATAAATCATTTTATAGGGCAGTATTTACTAGAGAATAAAGTAGAAACTTATATAAAAAAAAAGAAGAGCTTTTTGCTCTTCTTTTTAAATGGTATTTAATTTAAATCGTTTAGTCACATACTTCACTTGGATCAGGGAGTACAACCTTCCTATGTTTGAAATTAAGATCCGGATTTTTAATTTTATTGGCTACAGCCGACTTTTTAATACTTGGATTTTCCCCTTTTATCAAAGGATAGTTATGTACTTTCTCTGCCGCAATAAATGGATGCCAATGATTGGCAACAGCTTCATTATACATAAAACTGTTACTTCCAAATCGTAAACTATAGGCATCGTAGCCCAATAGTCTAAGGTATCCAACAACAGCTGAGCTGTTCTGGCCGGTATAACAATACACTAATACTTTTCCTTTGGCAGGAATAGTAGATAAATCAGTGCTTGCTTTTATGCTTTTTTTAGGTTGAAACCAATGGGCCCCTTTAAGGTGGGCAATCATATAGTTCGATTTAGGCCAGTAATTAATTATAAAGTAGTCTTTGTAATTGCTTATTAAATTATCAATAGTAATGGAGAAATTATATTTGATTTCCTTTTGGGCTCTTATTTCTAATATCTCAGAAAGAGTTTTGCCCTTGGTAGTGAAACTAGGGTATTTCCCTTTTTTAGGTTTCTTCACCATAACATTATCTACATAGTTGGGATATTTATTTCCAACACCATCAATCCAATGATATGCAAATTCCTTATTCCAGGCAGCCATACCATTTTTCATGGCATAGGCATTGCCATATCCCATGGCGCGCAATATACTTGTTACATAGGCAGCACCCTGTCCGGTATTATCAATGATAATTATTCTTTTGTATTGGTATATATTTAGAGGTTTCAGAAAGTTGATAATGCTTTCTCTATCCACATTGATAGCTCCTTCTATATGTCCTTTTATATAATCTTCGTGGTAGCGTGTGTCAAGAAGTAAATAATTAGCCATATTGTCTTTAATATCTTCTACGCCAATAAGATATGGTGATTCTGACGCATTGATATAGTCGCCATTTTGGCTAAAGAAGTTAATTAGTGCTTCAGACTGATTTTTAATGGGTGGAATAATAATAGTTGCCTTGGTACTACTGATGTTAGAATCAGTACAAGAGCTAAAGCCTATGCCTATAAGGATAAATAGTATTCCAATAATGTTTTTATAATTCTTCATGGTATATAATATTTGAGTTTTGAAGATATTGTTTTTTAACAAAACGACTGTCTAAAAGTATTTAATTAATCGCAACCTCCTCCTGCTGCAGCTTTCTTTCTACGTTTAATATGAAGTGTTGGTTTTGCCGTTTTACCTCCTCCTGAATAGTTTTGTGAACCGGCGGTTTCTTTTACAATCTTCGCATAATTGTACTGAGCAATTTCAGGATTATATGGTGCTGAAAGTACATTATAGTGTTTGATAATATTATTTTCGATAAAATCATAATCACCAAGAATAATAAAGTAGTTCTGAATTCCCAACTGCTGTAATAGGAATCCTGCAAATATCACTTGTTCGGTGGATTCTCCATAAATAATATTGATATGCTTTTGACTAATAAAAGTTTCACAATTATGATTATGTGATAGGGCAGTAAAAGGAATATTAATAGCTCCTTTTAAATGTCCGTTGTCATAGAGTAAAGGTGTTCGTAAATCAATAAATTGATAGTTGGATGATTTATCCATGGAATAATAGATATCTCCCAGTAGCTCGGGTGATATTACATAGGATCCACTATTAGCTTCTTGAGCGGCTTCTTCGGGGCTTAATTTAAATCGTATATCTTGTTTTGTGTTACACGAGCTAAGAGCGAGTAAGCCAACTAAGTAAATTATTAAATATCGTTTCATTTGTATGTTATTTTAACTTGATAAAGTTTCAATCGTTATATAATGATTATCCTTGTGAATGAATTGGGCAAAAAGGCTTAATCGCAACCGCCTCCTGCTGCTGCTTTTTTCCTCCTTTTGATATGTAGAGCCGGTTTTTTGCTTACGGATTCTCCTGTAACCGATCCTCCACCAAAATAGGCGCTAGCGGCTTTTCTAAAACTATATTTTTCGTAATCAGCCAATGTGGCTGTTGCAGAGGGCTCTTCTGGGCGTAATATAGTTTCTACCCAGCGGTTTAAACCTCCTTTTAGAATATAGTTGTTGCTATAGCCCATTCTTTGGGTCAACATCCATGCCTTTACTGCAAGGTCTGAGCTGTTGGAATAAAATATAACAGTTTGTACATCTTGATTGATAATATCCACATACTGTTTATTTAGCAAATCTTGTAATGGAATATTGATTGCTCCGTTTAGGCTGTAGCTATTAAACTCTTGTTTGTTTCTTAAGTCTATCAGAGTAAGTGTAGGGTCGTCCGACATTAATCGGCGAGCTAATTCATCGGTGGATATATACTTATCACTTTGTGCAATTATATCGACAAGTTTACAAGGGGTTACTCTACTTATGGGTTCGCTATTGGAAGTTACTATAAATGCCCAAAAAGCACCTACTAACATTATTCCAACATACAATACATCTATTTTCTTCATGCTACGTCTATTTTATAATTGATAATCGCGTTTGGCAGTTACTCTTTTTTGAATTACCGTTATTGCAAAGAATGTTATGGCAGCAATAATGGTCATTATTAGAATGAAAGTGCCATCACTTATTCCCATCCAATGGGCGATATCTACTTTGCCCATTTTACCGGTACCACGGAGGTGCTCCCATAATGGTTCGTAAGTAAAAGCATAACCAACAATTCCGATAATTGCTCCAAGAACAAATATCATTGCGTCAATTTTACCTGTTACAGCAGCGCAAATACTTGTTCCCGGACAAAATCCACCAATAATAAAACCAAAGGCCATAATAAAACCTCCTATTAATGTGGGTATCCAGAATGTTTTTGGGTAATAGATTTCATTAAGGTCAATAAGACCATAATGATTCATTAAAAATAATCCTATGGCAGCTGTTATTGCGGCGGAGAAGAATACTTTTAGTACTACAAAATCGTAGCCATAGAATACTCCTGCTAATTTACGCGTATTGGTAAAGCCGGCAGCTTCGAGCAAAAAACCAAAGCCTATACCAATAATAAATCCTATTAGCATATTCAATTCGTCTCCTATTGCTCCTGTTGGAAAAAGTGGTCCCATATCTATTGTTTTTTTATTGTTTTTAAATCCATAATTTTCTAAAGAAGTAAGCTAATACATAGCCTCCTCCAAATATTGCTACTAAGCCTATAAAGCCGGAAAGTGAAAGAACTCCCATTCCCGACATTACCATTCCGGAAGTACAGCCTCTACCAAGTTGCGAGCCTACGCCAAAGAGTATTCCTCCTATAAGTGCTGCTATTAATCTTGTTCTATTGCTGATAGTTGGAGCTTTACCAATACTTAATTTAAGTCGTCCATATAGGGCAGCTGAAAGAATAGCTCCTGCTATTACTCCTAAAATTTCAAATACCAACCATGTTTTGGCAGGTGATTTGTCTTCGTTTTGTACTCTTGCTGCAAAATAGGGTGCTTTGGCTGCATACTCATGGTTTATATCATTTACAGAGGCTATTACCACTGCTTTCATTGCTCCACTGGCGCCTAAGCCTTCTCCCGAAAAATAATAGGCGGCTATCATAAATACTCCTAGCAATATCCCTGCTAAATAGGAGTTCATATAAGTTTTGCTTTTGTCCATAATAGTTATTTTTTTAAGTTTTAAAGTACGTGAAAGCTTGATGCTTGTCCTGCGTAAATCATTATAAATCTAAATAGTAAGCCTCCGAAAAGTATTAGAAAAGAAATTATACCTATGGGTACATGAAATCCTGATAATTCCAATATCTCCAGAGTGGCCGGTATTACCAAACCTAATCCTACAACTAATACCCAGAATGAAGCCGTAAATGGTCCTCCTAAGAAGAGTTGTGCTGCTTCTACTTGAGCGTTTCCTCCTGCTTGCATTCCCATAAACATATGGATGATAAAAAATAATTCAATGGCAATTAAGAAAAGGTCTATTTTACTATATAGTTTCCTTTCAAGGGGATTATTTGATAACCACATTAGCAATGCTGCTGCAGTGGATACTCCGGATGTTAAAAACAAAGGTCCCAATATGGAAGTATTCCACAAGGGTCTTGCATTAAATGCGGAGAGTAGAATACCCGTATATACTCCTAGAATAATAGATAAATAGATAGTAAGATAGGCGGCTAACTTCTTGTATTTATTAAAGAAGTTTAATAATAATACCAATGGTTTTATCTTGTTAACCAGGTTGTTAGCCCATGTAAATAATCCGATAAGTTTACATTTGTCGTTACGTTTCTTTAAATAGTCAATGGTGTCCTCTAAATAGGTTAAAGGCCATAATATTGCCGGAATCATTATTACACTTAAAGTCCAAGCTCCCCACGACATGGGTGATCTCATTTTGATATGCAATAGTAATTGCCAAAAATATAGTTTGTGATGCAAATCAAATACCAATAGAATAAGCCCTAAACTAATAATAATTGGAGTAATAATAGGAGCTACTTTTATGGTCATTGGCATAGAATTTTGTTTGCCCGACAGATAGAAAAAGTTGGCAAAGAATAACAATCCTGCTGCTAATCCTCCAATAAACAAATAGATGGCGATTGCCGAACCCCAAATTTCTAAATGGGGATACACATGAGGTATTACTCGACCGCTGACATTCAATATTTCTTCCATAATATTCTTTGTTTTATTGTTCTACTTTAAAAAATATAATTGAGGATTAGTACCGGCTTCAGGAGCTAATACATACCAGTCTTTCTCTTGTAAAGCTTTTGAGACCGGACTTCTTGGGTCATCTAAATCACCAAAGATTAGGCAGCTGGTAGGGCAGACATCTACACAGGCTGGATTCATTCCTTGTTCGAGACGATGATCGCAGAAAGTACATTTGTCGATATAGCCGTCGGGGTGTACGTATCGAGCTCCATAAGGGCAGGCTTCGATACAAGCACCACAACCAATGCATTCGTCATGAGTTACCTTTACGATGCCACCTTCTATTACATGGCTGGCTCCCGTAGGGCATGTTCGTACACAGGGTGTGTTATCACATTGCATACAACGTTCTGATGCGAAATGCATTTTTACTGTCTCAGGGTAGCTTCCTTTTACGGTTTCAACAATCCAATCTCTACAATATCCCAATGGGACATTATTTTCTGTTTGACACGCGACTACACAGTCGGAACATCCGACACATTTGCGCGTATCCATTGCCATGGCATATCTCATGATTTAACCTCCTCTTTTTTTGGTTTTTCTAATAGAAATGTAACAAAGTTGTTTCGCATTCCTGTTCCTCCCATAATTGGGTCTATTTTTACTTTTGTTATTAAAGGAAGATCATTAATTCCTTTTCCGTAAGCTCGGGTGAGTTTCTTTGAAGTGTGGCCAAAGCCGTGAACCATATAGATAGAATCAGGGCGAATACGTTCGGTAAGTCGTGCTTTAGTGGAAAATTCACTCACAATACCATCTTGGTTTTTCAACCATATCTCCATGCCATTTTCTATCCCCCACAACTTGGCTGTTCGTGGATTTATCCATACATCATTGGTTTTACGCAATTCGTAGAGGTATGGATTGTTTTGAGTTCTTCCAAAAGTGTGCATCGGCGCTCTTCCATAAACAAGGTGATAAAATCCAGGGTCAGGAGATTCGTGCCGGGTAAACTTTGGTAAAGGATCATAGCCTTTTTCAGCAAAATCAGTGCTATAAAGTTCTATCTTGCCGGTATTGGTATTAAATTCAAAATCTTCACCGGGGAGTAGATAAATCGATTCATCACTTTCAAAAGTTTTTACTCCTATTCGCTTCATTTCCTCCAATGAAGTACCAATCTTTTGGAACTGCCAGTCGAGCACTTCCTCCAAATCTTTCCACGGATAGTATTTCTTCAATCCTAATCTGTTTCCAAGCTCTTTGGCAATCCACCACGATGGTTTGGTGTCGTATTTAGCTTCTACTGCGGGCATTCTCAGGGCAACTTGTGCCACTCTGTTTTTCCCTCCTCGGGCATAGTCGTAACGCTCGAGGTAAGTAGATTCAGGCAATACCACATCGGCATAACCTGTCATTTCCATGGGCATGGTATCAACAACTACAATAAGTTCTTGATTATCCATGGCCTTAAACATTTTCTTGCGATCGGGGATGGTGTTTATGAAGCTTGTTCCTGCTATAAACCAACCTTTTATTTGATGTTCTTTGGGGTATTCGGGTAGGCTGGCATCAATCAATACATTGGTTAAACCCACTGCGGCATTTTTGTATTTGTCTAATGTGATGTCTTTCCAAGTCCACTTGGGCTCAGGAAATTCAGGGACAGGATAGTTGGGTAATTTTTGTTTTACACCCATATACATACCTCCTTTTCGACCAAAGGCACCAAGTAATGCATTAATGATGGCCATTGATCTTTCTCGTTGAGTATCGTCACCATACCATGTGGTGTGGCGTCCCGGATGAATTACTGCTGCCGGAGCTGCTGCGGCCATCGTATGGGCTGATTTTCGTATTAATTCAGGATCAATAGTAGTAATTCCGGATGCCCATTCGGGAGTGTAATTTGCTACATGAGCTTTGAGTTCTTCAAAACCAAAAGCGTATTTATCAATGTATTCTTTATCGTATATATTGTCATAGATTAATACATGCATCCAAGCTAATAATAAGGCAATATCGGTACCGGGTTTAATGGGTAACCAATGGGTTGCTTTGGCAGCTACTGTTGATAAACGAGGATCTACTACAATAATATCGGCGTCATTATCAATGGCTAAAGATAATTCTTGTACGTAGGAGTTATGCATATTTTCTCCTACATGGTTTCCTATGAAGATAATGCATTTTGAATTTTGCATATCGGCAGGCTCAGGAGAACCTACACCGGAACCAAAAGTAGCAAAGAATCCTGCTTCACGTGGTCCGGCACATTGGGCATAGGCTGGCTCTGAATGGTTTTCGTTACCATAGGCTTTAAATAAGTATTCAAAATGTTTGGCAGGAGAACCGTGTACAAATACAGCCATATTTTCTTTGCCCCAATCTTTCTTAATGCCTTTCATCTTTTTGGCTATAAAATCAAGGGCTACTTCCCAGCTAACTTCTTCGTAGTGGTCGTCTTCTCTATTGCGACGGATAAGGGGTTTCTTTAATCTGTCGTTATCATAATACATTCCTAAACCTCCTGTGCCCCGTGGACATAATTTGCCTCGTGCATGTTGGTCGGTGGCATTGCCAATTAGTTTCTGAATGTTTCCTTCTTTATCTTTATAAACCCAAGCGGCACATTTCCAGAAACATACTTCACAATAGGTTGGCGTTCTGAATAATTCACTATCGGAGCTTGGTGTTGAAATACTTCTTTCGGCAGCTTTTTGTACTGATCCCAATACAGAACCTGCTACTGCTACTCCTGCAGTACCCATTCCGGCGATCTTTATAAACTGTCTCCTGGTTGTTTTCATAGTTTAATATGTTTAATTTCCTGTTTCAAATACCATTATTTGCCATTTGCGTGTACAAAGATAGATTGTTTTAACCTCTATTTATCTTTATGGCTATAAGTGCTTACTAAATTTTATGTGCTTGTTAACCAATGATATAACAAAATAGTGTTAATTGAATAACTAATCTTATCTTGTTGATATTAGGTGAATTATATTCTTGTTAAGAATAATTATAAATTAATGGTATCTAGTCAAATACGTTTTGCATTATGATTTTTATCATATAAATTGTTGATTCAGTCATTTCATTTACTGATATTTGATAGAATTAACATATATTTTGTATTCTTAAGAGGCTTTTAGTTTGTTTTGTGAACAAATTTTATTAAAAAAATCGAATTATTAGGGGTGTTTTTTGGTTCAATTAACTCAATATTGGAATATGGAAAGCTTTAACTGCTGATAAACTCCTAAAAATGACTTCTATTTATAGCCTATTATAAGACGCTCCTGGATATTCTTTTTTTTGTTAAGCGTATTTATCTATTTTCGCCATTAGTTTCAGTAGAATATACTTATCGGATACTTTTTTAATGAATAACTTTATTTTCCACCTTTTTAATAAGATACGTCATTATAGGCTTGCCTTTGCTATTGCCTTATTATTCTTATTAGTATTGTCTTTTTTCTCTATTCGACGTTTTCATTTCGAAGAAAAGATTAATAACCTTGCCCCTAACAGCCCTGAGATTGTTAAAATGAGTACTATATTTGCTCATAGCAGCTTGATGGATAAAATTGTTATCAGTATTGATAATTCTAAGTATCCTGAGGCTGATAAACCTATTATTGAGGCTGCCGACTCCATTGTAAATTATCTGTCATCCAGTGGTTTTAATGATATTATTAAGGAGTTAAAGGCAAGAATACCTCAGAAGCAGATGATGCAAACCATGGATTTTATGCTAGCGCATTTGCCTTTGTTTCTGGAGAAAACGGATTATGTTTTACTCGATAGTTTAATTCAATATCAATCCATCGATCAATCCATCAATGCTGATTACAAGGTATTAATGACCCCTGCTAATTTTGGTTTCAAAAGTTTTATTCAGCGTGATCCACTTAGTTTTAGCCGTATAGTTACCGCAAAGCTAAATAAGTTGCGTCAAGAAAATGGATTCCAATTGGTGGATTCTTACATTTTTACTGCTGATAAGTCGAAGCTTCTTCTTTTTGTGGAACTTAAAAATAGTCAGAATACTGATTTAGTAAATCGTTTTGATAATAAATTGAAAATATATATTTCCGGATTAAAGAATAATCCTCAATTCAAATCGCTTAACATTACTTATTTTGGTGGTCCATTGGTGGCTGCTTCCAATGCCAATCAAATAAAGAAGGACATCATTTTAACGGTTTCTTTGGCTTTGATACTCTTGTTGGTGTTGATTAGTTATTATTTTCACTCCAAAAGGGCCATCTTTATAATTTTTGTCCCCACCATGTTGGGAGCTGTATTTTCACTGGCAATAATTTCATTGGTGCAGCCAAGTATATCGCTTATTTCGTTGGGTGTAGGTTCGGTACTCATGGGTATTTCAATTGATTATGCATTACATATTTTTGGCCATTATCGCCGCAATCAGAATCTGGAGAAACTTTTTGAAGAGGTAAGCCAACCTATTCTTATTAGTGCCCTCACCACCTCTGCAGCCTTTTTTAGTCTAATGGCTTTGCAAAGTAAAGTAATTAGTGATTTGGGGATGTTTTTGGGCTTAAGTATATTGTTTAGTGCTCTCTTTTCTTTGTTTTTATTTCCGTTGCTTCTTCCTTCGCAGATTAAACAAAGAAACAAATCTAAACGGAATTTTATTGACAGAATAGCTAGTTATGATGTTAGTAAAAAGAGCGTTGCTTTTATCGCCGTTATAATCATATCCATCGTGTTTCTTTTGATGAATCATGAGAGTAGATTTACTTCGGATTTGAGTGCTAATAATTATATGAGTGCTGATTTGCGCAAGTCGGAGAAAGCAATTAACAGCCTAATAGGCTTGGATAGTAATAGAAATATGTTTGTTGCGGCAGAAGGTAACTCATTGCAAGAGGCACTGCGAAAAAACGAAAAGCTTGGTCCGCTACGTCAACAAATTGCTCGTAATCATTTGAGTAATTTTCAGATTAATAGCGCAAGTTTTTGCCCTTCGGATTCTTTGCAGCAGCTTAGAATACAGCGATGGAATACCTTTTGGACAAGCCAGCGTAAGCAACAATTGAAGAAACAGATAATAGCATCCTCATCGCGTTTTGGTTTTAGACCCAATGCATTTTCAAAATTTTATCAATGGTTAAATACAAGCCCTACTTTGGTAACTCCTAGGCAGAATCCACTGTATCATCAATTTGTTAAGGATTTTGTTGTAAACGCCGATGGTAAAACCTATATACTTTCCCAGCTTAATGTGGAGAAAAACCGAAATAAGCAGCAGGAAATAATTGAGTTGGTAAAACGTGCTAATGTTCAAATTGTGGATAAATTATATTTTACTCAACTGCTACTTAATAAGTTAAAACATGGTTTTGATAAGCTGGCACTTTATTCATTGGCGTTGGTATTCCTAATTTTATTGATTAGTTATGGTCGTATTGAACTGGCATTAATCAGTTTTGCTCCGGTGAGTTTAAGCTGGCTTTGGATATTGGCCGGCATGGATTTTTTTGGCCTCGAATTTAATATTTTTAATGTAATTATTCTTTCTTTTGTCTTCGGTTTGGGTATTGATTACAGTGTGTTTTATCTCAGGACCATGATTCTGGAACATAAGTATGGCGATAATCAATCCGAAACCTACAGAGCTTCTATTTTAATTGGTGCCCTGACTTCCATTATTGGTATCGGAGTGCTTATTTTTGCCAAGCATCCTGCTATGCGTTCCATTGCGGCTACTTCTATCATTGGAATTGTTACCATTGTTTTAATAACCTTTATTTTCATTCCTGTTGCCTTTCGTTGGCTTACGCAATGGAAAATGGGCAAGCGTCAGAAAGTCGTAACTTTTTTCGATGTTATTACTTCTAGTTTGTTTTTTAGTATTTATGTAACAGGGGCATTTACATTGACTATTCTGGTTCCGTTTTTTATTCTCTTTCCGGCTCCTAAAAAGCAAAAGAAATTATTTTATCATCATTTAGTGCGATTCTTTTCGGCGCATATATTTTTACATCCTACTATTCCAATAAAAATTATCAATAAGCATAAAGAGAAATTTAAAAGTGCGGCTATTATCATCAGCAATCATCAGTCAGTAATCGATATTATGCTAATGTTATTGTTGCATCCTAAAATCCTTATTGTTACCAATGAGCGAGTATGGAAGCATTGGTTGTGGGGCGCCATATTGCGCTATGCCGATTATTATCCTGCTTTTGCCGGTTATGAGAATATGATGGTAGATATTCGATCTAAGGTATTGGAGGGCTATTCTCTTATGATTTTCCCAGAGGGAACACGAAGTATCGATGGCAAAATAAAACGTTTCCATAAAGGGGCTTTTATGATGGCTAAAGAGTTGGATTTGCCCATATTACCTATTATGCTGCATGGCGTTAATGAAACCTTGCGAAAGGGGGAGTTTTTTCTTTTTTCGGGTAAAATTACGCTTAATATAATGGAGCGTATTCCCCTTGAAGAATTGCCTTACAACCAAAGTGTTTCTGCCGTTGCTAAAAAGATGACTACCTTTTATAGGTCAGAATATGAGAAACTTAGAATGCAAGTGGCCGGAGTGGATTATTATAAAATTCAGTTGACAAGAAATTTTATTTATAAAGGTCCTGTATTGGAATGGTATTTTAGGGTTAAGTTTGGGATGGAGAAACGATATCGCAATTTTAATCAATGGATACCCCGTGAGGCTAAAATTATTGATTTGGGCTGTGGCTATGGGTTCTTGGACCTAATGCTTGCTATGATTAGTCCTAAAAGAGAAATTATTGGTGTTGATTTTGATGAAGAAAAGATTTTGCTGGCGCAGAATTCAGCTATTCGTCGGCCCAGTCTTAATTTTGTTACCGCTGATGTTAGCAAATATGTATTGCAGAAGGCAGATGTATTTCTTATCCTCGATACCTTACATTATCTTCCAGCAGTAACGCAAAAGAAATTGATTCAACGATGTGTCAAACAGCTTAATCCCGGAGGAATAATTATTATTAGGGATGCCAATACCGATAGAGAAGAGAAACATAAAAGTACAGAACTTACCGAGAAAGTGTCAACAGGTATTGGCTTCAATAAGGCAAGCTTTAGTGATATGGAATTTGTTTCTGCCAAATGGATAGAGCAGATTGCCATTGACGAGGGTATGGATTTTAAAGTGCTTGAAGAAAGTAAAAGATTATCAAATATAATTTATCGTTTAAGCAAGCAATAGGGGGCTTTTTATTGATAAGCTCGACAAAAAAAATATTAATTTGTATAAAAATTGAATGAGAAAAAATGTATCTTAGCCTCTTCAGGAATACATGGATTATAAATTGTCTTTTTTGTGGGAGATCTTGCTCTTCGACAATTAGAAGTATAGTGTAGAGGTGCATAAATAATAATATTATTGATGAAAAAATTCGATTTTGCAGTTATCGGAGCAGGGATAGGAGGATTGATATTTGCTCAGTTAATGAGTAAAAATGGGAAAAGTGTAATTGTTTTAGAAAAAGGAAAACATCTTGGCGGAGCCATACAAGGTTTTTCGCGAAGAGGAGTAACTTTTGACACTGGAGCTCACTATATTGGAGGCTTGGATAAGGGGCAAAATCTGTATCAGTATTTCAACTATTTAGATATTGTTAATGATCTTAAGGTAGAGCGACTTGACGAAGATTGCTTTGATAAAATTACTTTTGATAGTGATGGCAAATGTTACTGTTATGCGCAGGGATATGATAATTTTATTAGGGTGCTTTCTAGGTACTTTCCTGATAATAAAGCTGATATTGAATTATATGTCGATAAAATTAAAGAGGTCGGAGCGCAGTATCCGATGTATTCGCTTAATATCAACAAAGGAGTTGGGATAAAACTTAAGGAGAAACATTTAAATTTAAGTGTGGGAGACTTCCTCGATAGTATTACCACCAATGCGGAACTTAAAAAAGTGCTTGCTGCTTCCAATTTAGTTTATGCCGGTGATAATACAACGACTCCTTATTATGTGCATGCCCTTATCCTTAACTCCTATTTGTCAAGTTCGTATCGATTTGTCGGTGGTGCTTCGCAAATGGCTCATCGTTTGGCAGAGCAGATAGTGCATAATGGTGGGGAGATTCGAAATCTTGCTGAAGTTTCTCGCTTTCAGTTTGGAGAAGGAAAAAATATAGAAGCCGCTATACTTAATAATAAGGAAAAGATTTATGCAGATAATTTTGTTTCCAATGTGCATCCTGCTGTTACTTTGGATATGATTCCTGAAGGTAAAATCAGGAAAGCCTATAAGCATCGTATTCAGAGTCTGGAGAATACGTATTCTGTCTTTTCATTATATATAGTGCTGAAACCTAAGTCTTTTCCTAATTTGCCTTATAATCTGTATCATTTTAGTGATGATGATATTTGGGCCAAGAATAATAGCAAAGAGCAATGGCCAAAAACGTTTATGATGATAACGCAAAGCCATAAAATAGGACAAAAGTATGCCGATGGAATTACAGCGATAAGTCCAATGGATTTTGCAATGGTTGAGCAATGGGCCAAGACAAAGCATAAGCATAGGCCTCAGTCGTATCTGGACTTTAAAGCACAGATGCAGGATAGATTTTTAGAGCTGTTGGAGAAAAAGTATCCCGGCTTAAAAGATAAAATTGATTATATAGAAGTAAATACACCGCTTACCTATTTACATTATACGCATTCGCCAAGGGGTTCACTCTATGGAATTATCCGTAGTGCAAAAGATCCCTTACGTACACATATTGCTCCTTATACTAAGGTGCCAAATCTTTTTTTTGTGGGACAGAATATTGATGTACACGGGGTTTTAGGTGTTACCGTGGGAGCTTTCCTTGCCGCCGGTTTGTTTTTGGATCTGGAAGAATTATTAAGAAGGGTGGCAGAGTAAAATTATTGGATGTGATTTTACCATTAAAAAAAATGTATTAACGGCTAGGCTGTGTGTATTGCGAGAAATTTAAAAGATTAATTGTGAAATTTACAACAATTTTTCTTTGCTTCAAGACTCTTCCAATTCAGGATACTCCCCGCATTACAGATAGTCTTTGTTAGTATACATATTTTATTTTAATTTCAGATATTCTTTTCCGCTTTCAAGTATTAATCTTTCCGATGTTAATTTAATAATTCCTTCAAAATGTTCTCCTATCATATCAACGAAAAGAATTCCAATTTTACCGTTATAATAAATTAATTCAGGAATTGATTGACAAGAAGAGATTTCTATAATGTTTTCGTTATAATATTTTTTTTTAAGAGAATAAAAAACTTTCCTGTTTTTAAAACTATATGTTATTTCATAGAAATAGTT
>WGCS01000229.1 GCA_015493685.1 Bacteroidales bacterium | reverse complement strand
ATATAATAGGTTTAAGGAACGACATAATTGAATAACAATCAATAACAAAAGGCTATTAATGTATATAACTCATCGGGCAAGTTATAGTTTTTCCGAAAAGAATATATATAAATGACAGAGTAAGTTGAAAGTATGGTGCGATAAAATGCCCAACGTATTATTTACTAACCGCCGCTATATCAGCCGGGAATTTGTATGGTTTCTTTTTTCAAAAAAAAAGCACCAATATTTATTGATGCTTTTTTTGGTTTAAGGTATTTACCCTTATTTTGCTTTTGTGGGCTTAGTTGGTTTTTCGTAGGTAAAACTATTTAACAATGCTTCGATATGAAGAAGTAAATCACGTTTTCCTTTTTTTGGTGCTTTAATATAACCATCAATGGTAATTAATCGTCCGGCCGCTTTGTCGATAAAAGTGTAACTGATAAATGGGCCTCCCATGGGGTAGCCTTTTACATCCCACCATGACCGTAGTTCAACAGCATAACTGCCCTTAAAAGTAGTTACTTTATATACCGGCGGAAATACAGAAGACACTTTCATATAGGAACCTTCCACAGGTCCCGGAATATATTTTTTTGTAATTTCATTTCGGTAATCAATAATATTTTGTTCTTCAAATTGTGTTGTATCTACATAAGGTCGTGTATAGATTAGTACTCCTTCTTCTACCTCGGAAGTGGGACGGCGTAGCCACGCAAAGTCAGCTTTGTCTGCAGCAAGATAAAATCCCTTGGGAAAAACCAAATGGAACCCAAATTTTTTATCAAGTTTCTCTGCCAGTGTTTTCACCTCGAGTCCCTTATAGGCTGCCTCTATCCTTTTTATTTCATTCTGATGGAAAGTAGTTTTTATTTTATTCTGATATTTATCAAAGGCTTTAATAAGTTCGGTTTCGGTTTTAGCTTGTATGGTAATTAGGGCTTGTGGCTGTGCATATACGTTAGTCCTTAAAGCTACTTTAGGTTTTTTGATATTTTCTTTTTTGATAAATAGGATATTGCGCTCTTTTTGGTAAACGTTGCCAAAAGCTTCGTAAGGTATATGTGTAATATCATATTCAGGTGTTATTCGGGCCATCCATGCCGGTGTGCTTTGCAGACTTGCCTTTATACTATCGCCCAGTGGAGATTTCCAGAGCTTCTCACTAATAACAATTAATACTTCAGAAGTCCTGCCGCTGGATGCATACAGAAATTCATTACTGTCTTTTTTCATTTTCTTATTGTTTTCATTACATGAGACTAAACTCAATCCAAGTATAAAAACAAAAAGTATCTTTTTGATAATGGATTTTAATTGTAGTGTTTGCATAGTTCTAATTTTTTAGGTATAAAAATAGCATTGAAGGAATAGCATCAATAATTATTCCGTTATTTCTCCGGCCCATGATTTGGTGAATTTATCAATAATGGCCTTGTTTTCTTTTTCTTCGGCGAGGCAAATCATCATTTTTGTTATCGTAGAGGAAAGCGTCATGTCTTTGGCGCTGACTACTCCTATCTCGAGTAGTTTGCGCGATGTTTCATATTTACCCATTTCTACACTGCCGCCAATACATTGAGTAACGTTGATGATAATTAAACCTCGCTCAATACTGTCCTTAAGCTCGTTGATAAACCAATCGCTGGTTAATGCATTGCCGGAACCAAAGCTCTCGAGTACTATAGCACGCATGTCCTTGCAGCCCAATATGGCTTTTACAAAAGAGGGCTGAATGCCGGGAAAAATTTTGAGTATTCCAACCCTTGGATCTATCTTTGTGCGTAATTTTAAGCGCTTGAAATTAGGCTTGTGAATATTCTCTTTGTGGAATTTGATATATACTCCTACCTCTGCTAATGGCGGGTAATTACCTGATACAAAGGCATTAAAATTCTCTGCGTTATATTTGAAAGTACGATTACCTCTATATAAGGTGTTCTCGAAATAGAGGCATACCTCAGTAACAATGGGAGTTTCGTCCTCTTTAGCAGCGGCAATTTCTATGGCGCTAATAAAATTTTCTCTTCCATCAGTGCGTAAAACTCCCAATGGAAGTTGTGAGCCGGTTATTATAACGGGTTTGTTAAGGTTGGTAAGAATAAAACTTAATGCTGAGGCCGTATATGCCATAGTGTCAGAACCGTGAAGTACGACAAAACCATCGTAACTTTCGTAATTATCTTTAATAATAGTAGCAATTTCTATCCAATGTTTGGGCTGAATATCGGAGGAGTCGATTAATGGGTCGAAGGAAATGGCATCAATATGATAATGAAGTTTCTCAAGCTCAGGAATTTGTTTATATACATTATGAAAATCAAAAGGAACCAAAGATCCTGTTTCCGGATTTAATACCATCCCAATGGTTCCTCCGGTATATATTGTTAGTATTGAAATGTCGTTCATAGGATTATAGTTGAAATAAGTTTATAGCATTCCTAGTGGTTATTGCAGCTACCTCTTCAAGACTTAATGATTTTGTTGCGGCAAGTTTTTGGGCAATAATTGATATATAGGCACTTTCATTTCTCTTGCCTCGATAGGGTGCTGGTGTAAGATATGGAGAATCTGTTTCTAAAATAAGATGCCTGATGTCGATGTTTTTAAGTTCATTGGCTAAACCCGAATTTTTGAAAGTTAATACTCCGCCAATACCCAACATAAACCCTTTATCTATTATTTGTTGTGCTTCGTTCTCAGTGCCTGTAAAGCAATGAAATACTCCTCTTAGTTGTGGATTGTTGAATTCATTGATGATAGCCATAATTGGTTCAAAAGATTCTCTGGAATGAATTACTACGGGTAAATTATAATCAATGGCCCATTGGAATTGTTCCAATAGTGCCACGCGTTGTTCCTTGGCAAAAGTTTTATCCCAATATAAGTCAATGCCAATTTCTCCAATGGCAATATATTTACGCTGATTAAGTAATTCTTTCGTTTCCCTTAAAATAAGCTTATAATCCTCTTTTACCGAGGTAGGATGAAGGCCCATCATAGGATAAGATTGCTCGGGATAACGATCGCAAAACTGGTGTAGGGAATCCACACTCCCCAAATCGATATTTGGAAGTAAAAACTTTTTTACTCCTTGCTTGAGAGCTCGCTCTACCATTGCGTCTCTATCGGAGTCAAATTCGTCTGAATATAAATGCGTATGCGTGTCTATTAAAATCATATTGCAAAATTATGAATTTATTAAAGCGCTTATATCTTTTATATCTTTGCAGCTGATATTTATTGATTATTTTTTATTTAGGGTTTACAATAGAGCAAATGAAAGTTTTAATAATACGGTTTAGTTCCATAGGAGATATTGTTCTTTCTACGCCTCTCTTGAGGGTTCTTGCTCAGCATAATGATGAAAAGTACGAGATTCACTATATCACTAAAGAAATATTTGCTTCTGTTATCGAAAACAATCCTTATGTGGATAAATTATATACCTTTAAAAAAGAGATTACAGAACTGATAAGCCAATTAAAAAAAGAAGAGTATAATTTTATTATTGATTTGCACCATAATCTGCGTTCACGTCGGCTGATATCATTATTGCATAAACCTGCCAAGAGTTTTAATAAATTAAATTATGAAAAATGGCTAAGGGTGCATCTTAAAATTGATATTCTTCCCCATGAACATATTGTGGAGCGCTATATTAATACAGTCTCTTTTCTTGGCTTTCATTACGATGGCGAAGGGCTTGAATATTATATTACCGAGCAAGATGAGGCTGTTTTTGACAGGATTAACTATTCTAAAAATCAGAATTATGTTATTCTTGTGGTAGGAGGAGCCCATTTTACCAAGCAGATCCCCGATGATATGCTGGTAAAAATAGCCAAAGAGGCTAAGCAAAAAGTTGTATTGCTTGGAGGGAAGAATGATATGGATAAAGCGAGCTCTATTGAAAGTCAGATTGGTGGAGCTGCTTTTAATTTGGTGGGGAAATTATCGTTGAACGAATCGGCAGCATTGATAAAATATGCCCAAAAAATCGTTACTCCTGATACCGGATTAATGCATATTGCTGCCGCATTTAAGATTGAAATTCTAAGCCTATGGGGAAATACAATACCCGAATTTGGAATGTATGCCTTATTGCCCAATGCAAAACAACAGTTGAATCATATTTTTGAAGTAAAAGGGCTTTCATGCCGGCCTTGTAGTAAAATAGGCTATGCCAAATGCCCTAAAAAACATTTCAATTGTATGCGCCTGCAAGAGGTGGATGAAATTATTAAAGTGCTCAATGCATAAATCTTTGTGTTATTAAATAAGCCATTAAACTAAATAGTAAAAAGCAATGAAAACTTCTGTTAATTTAGCCATTTTTGCTTCGGGAAATGGTTCCAATGCGGAAAATATAGTTAAGTACTTTACTCCTTACAATACAATAAGAGTAGATTCTATCTTTACCAATAAAGTTGATGCTTATGTTCTGGAAAGAGCCAATAGGCTTGATATTCCTTCCTTTTATTTTAATAATACCGATTTTAGAACTGGGGATAGTATATTGGAAATATTGCATGCGCGGCATATTGATTATATTATTTTAGCAGGCTTTCTCCTCAAAATTCCTTCTAATCTAATAATGGCTTACCCACAAAAAATCATTAATATTCATCCGGCTTTATTGCCTAAATATGGGGGCAAAGGAATGTATGGTGATAATGTGCATCGGGCTGTAAAAGAGGCTGGCGATAGCAAAAGTGGGATAAGTATTCATTTGGTTAACGAGCATTACGATGATGGCGCTATTATTTTTCAGGCCCAATGTAAGTTAGAACCTTCGGACACTATTAGTCAGATTGCAGCTAAAGTACATAAGTTGGAATATCAATATTTCCCCATTGCCATTGAAGATTATATTAATAAGCAAAACTTTAGCTAGAAAGTTGGACGATGAAAACTTGTAAAAAAGTATCTTACTAAGATTTAGTTTTTAACTCTTTTCACCTTGAGAAGTTTTAGAATCCATCCAGGCAGTGCTTTGTTAGGATCTCTATTGCCTAAGTTAATGCCTATCCCCAAGGCTTTTATGATGGGGAGTTTAAATGTTTCTACAAATTCAATGGGCGTTCCATCGGGGTCTGATACATAGGCAAAATGGCCTGCCGCTTCTCCCATATCAAAACTAGTAGTTGAATCTACAGTAAAAGGAAAGTCATTTGAGTTACAATCCTGCTGTAATTTTTTCATATTGTGAATGTCGAAGCATAAATGAATAAATCCGGGATCACCCCAAATACGATTTTCATAAATAGTACGAACCGGAGCATTTAGCACTTGTACGAGTTCAATCTCTGTGGGTCCCAAAAGAGGCGAAAAACCACCTTTACTTTGCTGCTTTGGACGTAGCAATATACGTCGAGCCTCCAAAGCGCCACCGGGAATAGAATATAAATCCTTGGAGACAGCAGTGGTGTCATAAATTACTTCTGAATAGCCAAGCGTATCCGCATACAGTTTCATGGAATCTTCGATATTGCTTACGCCAATAATAGCCCCCATTACACCTCCCACTACAGCCGGTGTTTTGCTAAAGACATAGTTGCTCTCTATAATTTGAAATAGGTTGCCATAGGGATCGCGGAGAAAGAAAAAAGCGGTGCCGTCAGGACTATGTTCTATCTCCCCCAATACATTTAGTCCCTGAGATTTCATCCATTGATAGGCTTTTTTTACATCCTGAGATTTTTGTTTGGCAGCAAAAATTCCCAGGTCACCCAGTTGAATTTCAAATTTTGCCTTTACAGGTTTTTTCCCTGTATGTTGCCATATTTCAAAGCCACCGCCGGATTGCATATTCAATGCAAGTACGGCATGCCTTGGTCGAGCTTTGCCCTCGGTATAATGAAGCATAAGTTCTGCAATGGCCTCTTCTTCAAAGGCTTTTATATCCATGCCAAGGTATTTTCTATACCAAGCCCAGGCAGTAGTTACATCTTCTACTCCTATACCTATTTGCTGAATGCCGTAAATAATTTTGTCCATTGCAATACCTCAATTAATATATCTGCCCAATTGTAATTACTCGCTAACCATATTGTAAAGCTTACTCAAATCAGGCATTAAAATAATCTCGGTGCGACGATTTTTAGCTCGGCCTTCACTGGTAGCGTTAGGGGCAACAGGATTGTATTTACTCCTACCGGCAGCAGTGATTTTTGCAGGATTAATCTTCGAATTATTAACCAATAGGCGGACTATAGAAGTGGCTCTTTTAGCACTTAAATCCCAGTTGTCTTGTATTTTTCCTTTTCCATTATAGGGAATGCTGTCGGTATTGCCTTCCACAAGAATATTGATATTTGGATTGTCTTGAAGTACGCTGGCAAGTTTCTTTAACGCATCTTTTCCTTTCGGGTTTACAACAAAACTACCACTGGGGAACATGAGTTTATTTTCCATGGATACATATACTCTTCCATTTCTCCTACTCACTGTTAATCCATCTTTCTTAAATCCTATAAGTGCATCGGCAACACTATTCTTTAAAGCACGCATTAGGCTGTCTTTTTGTTGTACCTCCGCATTAAGCTTATTATATGCGGCTTCTTTCTTCAACATGTTTTGTTGCATTACCGCCAATTTTTGGCTCAATAAATCCAGATCTCCTTTTCGCTTGCTAAATTCTTTTTCCAATACCGATAGGGAATCTTCACGCTTTATTAAGTCGGCTTGCGATTTCTGTAATTGCCGTAATATCTTTTTTGTTTCTCGTTGGTTACCGCTAATAAGTTTTTGGTTTTGTGATAACAAATCTTGGTAGTTTTTGTTTAAACTCTTATAGCTATCATTCATAGAACGATATTTCCTACCTAAAATAGTCGTGTCTTCACGTAGATTCTTTGCTTGTTGCCTGTATTTGGCTAGTAATGCCGAAGTCTCGTTATTGCGAATTTGTAAATTCTGGTTTTCATCCTTCAGCTGACTATTCTCTTTCTCTGCTGTATCTCGCTTTGACTGGAGTTCATTGTATTTTTTCATACTAACGCAACTGCTTAGTAATAAACTGGTTAATACTAATAATCCCAGACTCTTTAAATTCAAATATTTCATAGTTATTGTCAATTATATTATTCAAGAAAAACATAACGTTTGTTGTGGCCACTAATTGTGTTGATAAAGGCCGATAACACTGCTAACTAACCAAAAGTAATTTATTGAATGTATAGTGTAGCCCTCTTTTTACGAAAATACTAACATAATATTGTTGAAACTAGTAAGGCGATAAACAGATTGTAAAATACTTTTTGTGGATGGTGAATTATTACTTTTTTCCATTGTTATGTTCAGCTTTTATTCTTTATCAAGTATTGAATCAAATAATTCATTTAATTTATTCCTCAATAATTCTTTATCTGTCAATTTAGTTTTATATTGGCTAATAATGGTCGGAGATACACTTCTATTTAAGGAAATCTCAACAATGTTATTGTCCTTTGTTTTACATAAAATGATTCCGATACTCGGATTCTCGTGGTTTTTTTTTAACATTTTTATCCAATGCTCCAAGATAAAATTCCATTTTACCCATATATTCAGGTTTAGATTCTCCAACTTTTATTTCCTATGCAACTAAACAATTTAATTCTCTATGATAAAAAAGTAAATCAATTGAGTAATCTTTATTGCCAACTTGTAATCTGTATTCTTCTTCTATTAACAGAAAATCTTTACCAAATTCAAGGATATAATCTCTTAGATTTGTAAGAATCGCTTTTTTAAAACTGTATTCGGAATAATTATCCTTCAGCCCCAAGAATTCAAACGAGTCATAGTCTCTAATGTGCTCATTTATATTTGAATAAATTTCTCTCGCTACTGGTGAGATATTTTCTTTTGACAACATAGAACGTTCAAAAAGACCGCTCTCTAATTGTCGTGAAAGTTCATCTTTTGTATACTTTTCTCTTGCTGTAATTTTTATGTAAAACTCTTTTTCTTCTTCTGTTTTAGTCTGAGAAACAATCAGCATATTATTCGTCAAGCCAATTTTTCTCACCAGAAGTGAGAGTTTCTCATTTTTATGATACGTCTCATAAAATTGTTTCATTCTCCACAAATTCTGAGATGAAAACCCTTTTGAATTTGGTTCTGTCTTTTTAAGAAAATTGGATAAATTTTGAACAGTTTTACTTCCCCAAGCATCTTTTTGACTTTTGTTTGAGATATATTCACCTATATTCCAATACAAGTCAATTAATCCACTATTATACAGCCTTTGCAACTTTTGTTCTTGCTTCTTCAATCATCGCGAGAACTTTTTGGAAAGCTTTTTTATCGTGTAATTCTATTTCAGGCATAGTACAAAGGTAATCAATAATCTATTTTGCTTTTATCATAAGTTTTGGCTGTGATTTTAATTGCCCCAACTTTATTATTTGTCTACAATAAGACGTTTAATTGGTGGTATTTTTATCGGATGGTAATGACTTTTTTAATATAATTCTAAAAGTAGTACCTTGGCCTACTGTTGAATTTTTTACAAAAATCTTTCCTTTATGGTATTCTTCTACAATACGTTTAGAAAGCGACAGTCCCAACCCCCAACCTCTACTTTTGGTAGAATATCCCGGGTTGAAAATGGTTTTCTGTTGTGTTATGGGAATCCCTTTTCCTGTGTCAATAATATCGATGATGATGTTTTTATCTGTCTGTTCGGCATAGAGTTCTATCTTACCGCTTTCGGCACCTATGGCATCGACTGCATTTTTTATTAAATTTTCAAATACCCATATTATCAAGTGCTTGTTTAGGCGGACAATAAGCTTCTCTTTTGGGTCGTTAAGAAGAATAATCTTAATTTTTTTAGGAGCTCTATGTTGCATGTAATCAGCAACTCCACTCATTATCTCAATGATATTATTTTCTTTTAGTACGGGTATTGAACCAATTTTAGAAAATCTTTCTGATACAAGTTTTAGGCGCTCAATATCCTTGTCCATTTCAACAAAGGCTTCCTCCTTAGGGTAATTCATCTTCATTACTTCTACCCAACCCATAAGGGAGGAAATGGGAGTTCCCAATTGATGGGCTGTTTCTTTTGCCATTCCTGCCCATACTTTATTTTGTTCCGATTTTCTTGAATAGGAAAATAAAATATAGGAAATTATTAGGAATAGGCCGATAACACCTAGAAATACAATGGGAAAATACTTGAGACGAACCAATGTTGGAGAGTCGCTATAATAAATATAGTTTTTGCCTTTATTGGGTAACTCTACAATAATGGGTTGTTTGCTGTTTTGCATTTCCCTTAGCTCTTTAGCTAATAGTGAAGGATTGTTAACAATACTGGAGTCGATGGAGCCTCCATAGGCAATTACTTTCTTCTTGGTGCTGTCAACAATGATTACAGGTGAGGAAAGATTGTTGTTAACTATTTCATCAAGAAAAGATTTGGTAAGGTCGTCGAGAGTACTCTTTAACCGGTAATAGGTATTTGAATTGCGATAGTATATATAGTTATATTGATTTTTAAAATAAGGAACAATAATGGGAGGATAATTAGTAAAAAGCTTTCTCTCTTTGAGGTTTAACTTTTTCAACTTTTTAAATGATTTATCCAGATTCTTAGTGGCAGTAATATTTCCTTTTTCATCGGTAACAATAACGGGAATATCCTTATTTCCCGATATTACGCCTGTATAAAAGTCTAAATCATCATTGTTTTTGGCGAAAATGAGTTTTTTGGTGGCCTCACTCCATAGATAAACGTTGGCTTTCTCTTTTTGTCGCAGGTTGTCAAACAGGTTCTCGGTATAGTTTACCATGTCGGCTTTTCGAGTAATGGCATTCGCCCACAATTCGACTTGGTTTTTTTCGTTTTTGGCTAGTTTATGGATAAATCCATTGGTGTACCATAGCGAAATAACTACTATTATGGTGGCAAAACCAAGTAAGAGTAGTTTCCATCTGCGTTTCTTAGAATAAATATTCATGGTGGTGATTTAAATCCAACGTCGTTTTCTAAAGTAGTAGAGTAACGCTGCACTTATTACTATCATGCCTATCAGAAGATATAAATAAGCATTGATATCTTCCTGAAAGGGAAGAACAACATTCATCCCAAAAAAACCGGTGATAAAGGTTAATGGGAGTAAAACAGTAGAGAATACCGTGAGTACTTTCATTATCTCATTGGTCTTATTGGCCTGTAAGGAATCAAAGGTAAGTGATAAACCTTGAATTAATTCTTGATAATCCTCAATGGAGTCCCACATTTTTTGATAGGAGTCGAGAATATTACCCCAATAATCCTCTAAACCGGGTGTAAAACCTCGAATAATACCTGATTCAAATTTCTGGAAAAGCCTAAGTTGGGGTTTAAAAGCAGTATTTAATAAAATAAGATTCTTTCGGGTAATACTTATTCGTTCAATTGTTCTTTCGGCTTTCTTATCAAACATCTCTTGGCTGATATGATCGAGATTGTCATCAATTTGCTTCAGGAGCTTGATGCTTTCGGTAATTAGGGCCTCTAAAATAGAATAAATTAAAACGTCGGAAGTATTGGGGAGTTCATCAATGTCAATGTCAAGTTTTTCTTTGGTCTTGGCAAAGAGAGTACGTATTACCCAATGTGTCCCCATGGTAATTACATAATCAGGCCCCCAAAATATTTTCACCTCTTTGGTCTTGACAAATTTAACCGATTTGTCGAAATAGGGAAAGTGAAGAATTAAAAACCGATAATCATCATAAATGTCAATCTTAGGACGTTGTGCCTTTGTCTGGCAATCTTCAATATCAAGAGGGTGAAAATTAAAATTATCACGCAAATAATCCATATTAGAATCACTTACTATAGGGAGGTGTATCCACCGCAATTTACCGATTTGAAGCTTGTTGATCATAGGCTCTTTTATTTCTATAGGCTGAATAGAATTCCATTGATGTTAATCGCAAAACTATTAAAAAAGTTACAATAATTGCCCCTCTTTGCAAAATAAATAAATATATTGTCCTTTTTAGTTTCTGATGGTGTAATTAATATGGGGGAAATGGAAATAGTTTAGTGGCATTCCCATACTGTTTTTTCATTGCCATGAATCACCGGTGCCGCATTGATTTTGTCATTAAGACTTTGTCCGCAATATTCAATGGCGCTTTCTCTGCTAATTTCATGCCCGTCGTTTTTGTCGTAGGTTACAGCTTCGCAATTTTTACATTCGCTTATCGGCGTACACGATGCTAATGTTAAAATACTTAAACTCAATACTATACCAATGTAATATACTTTCCTCATAGGTGCTGTTATTAGTTTTGATTTTTAAAGTGTAATGCTAATCTAAAATAAATTTGTCACTATCAGCTTCTAGCAAAGATAATAATTTTGTTTATCTTAGCCCGAACTTAATATTTATTTAGAATTGTAATTCTCAATGGCTACTTATATAATGCATGCTACCAGTGACCGGCAATATGCCATTCAATATTTTGATAAAATTTTTCTACCGATACAACAATTGATCGATTTTGATATTTTGCTAAATCAGGAATTAGAAAAACATTTGCAGGAAGTAGAACCTACCACTGAAATTGATGAATCGGAAATACCAAAAATTGAGCCATTATTGGATTATTCAAAAAAAATGCTTGATTATATCAATCAAAAGTTAAGCGCTAGTCATTCAATAGGAGTGTATAATAACGAGAATGAACTAAAGCGATCGTATATTCTTTTGCTTGAAGAGTACCGGCGTCAACTATCGGGCACCTTTAATGAGATTGTATTCTTTCTACAAAAAGAAGAAGAAAATGAATATGATTTTGAAATGTTTAATCAGTTGTTGATAGTGTGGCAAAGTACTTTGGATAAGGCATTGGAAGGGTTTTATACAATAGTAAGTGCCTATGCCTTACGCTATGGAATAGAACTAAATGAAAATGCAGAATAATTCAATGGGATACTCGCCAATTATATACGATTATAGGGAATAAATAAGGTGTATGAGTATTAAAATACAGAAAACTTTTTGTAAGTATTTAAGAATTTATTATATCTTCGTGCGCGAAATAAGGTGTTAGAATGGCATCAAATTAGATCAATACAAATTACTCAGTAACAATAAGTTATATTTTATGGAAAGAAAAGGAACCGGAAAAGTTTCCCAGGTAATTGGACCTGTTGTTGACGTTTACTTCGAAAATGATGCGGATCTTCCCAATATTTACGATGCATTGGAAGTGTTTAATGCAGAAGGACACAAAATTATTCTAGAAGTACAACAAGATATTGGAGAAAATACAGTGCGAGCTGTAGCGATGGACTCAATGGATGGAGTTAGCAGAGGCGCAGATGTATTAGCTACTGGTGATAAGATTACAATGCCCGTTGGTGACTATATTAATGGTCGGGTATTTAATGTGGTGGGTGATCCCATTGATGGTATTGGAGAAGTGAGTAGGGAGAAAACGTATCCTATTCATCGTGAGCCTCCTAGATATGAAGATTTAAGTACAGCATCAGATATATTATATACAGGAATTAAAGTAATTGACCTTATTGAGCCTTATTCCAAAGGTGGTAAGATTGGTTTGTTTGGTGGTGCCGGTGTTGGAAAAACAGTAATTATTCAAGAACTTATCAATAATATAGCTCTTAACTATGCAGGACAGTCTGTTTTTGCCGGTGTAGGAGAGCGTACTCGTGAAGGTAATGATTTAATTCGTGAGATGATTGAAGCAGGTATTATTAATTATGGTGATGAGTTTAAGAAGAGTATGGAAGAAGGTGGCTGGGACTTGTCTAAAATTGATAAGGAAAAGCTGAAAGAGTCACAGTTGACTCTAACTTTTGGCCAGATGAATGAACCTCCGGGAGCCCGTGCTAGGGTTGCCTTAAGTGGTCTTACCTTAGCGGAATACTATCGCGATGGTGATGAAAAATCCGGAGGTAGAGATATCCTGTTCTTTATTGATAATATTTTCCGTTTTACCCAAGCCGGATCTGAAGTATCTGCCCTATTAGGCCGGATGCCTTCTGCCGTGGGTTACCAGCCTACTTTGGCAACAGAAATGGGCGTAATGCAAGAGCGTATTACTTCTACCAAACGGGGTTCTATTACTTCTGTTCAGGCTGTTTATGTTCCTGCCGATGACTTAACTGACCCTGCTCCGGCAACTACTTTTGCCCACTTGGATGCAACAACAGTATTAAGTCGTAAAATTGCAGAGCTGGGAATTTATCCTGCAGTGGATCCCTTGGATTCAACTTCTCGAATTCTTACTCCTGAAATTGTTGGAGACGAACATTATAATACAGCGCAACGAGTGAAAGAATTGTTGCAACGCTATAAAGAATTGCAAGATATTATCGCCATCCTTGGTATGGATGAGTTAAGTGAAGAAGATAAACTTGTGGTACATCGTGCTCGTCGTGTTCAACGTTTCTTGTCACAGCCTTTCCATGTGGCTGAACAATTTACGGGTATTCCGGGCTGTGTTGTTTCCATTGAAGATACAATAAAGGCTTTTAATATGATTATGGACGGTGAAGTGGATGAATATCCTGAAGCTGCTTTTAACCTTGTGGGTGGTATTGAAGAAGCCATTGAGAAAGGAAAGAAAATGCTTGCTGAAGCTAAAAACTAATTGTTATGTGATTTCATATCACCATAATAACAAAATTATTAATATATGAAAGTTGAAGTAATTACACCGGATAAAACCCTCTTTGATGGAGAGCTGAATTTGGTGGCGGTACCTGGAATTGATGGATCTTTTGAAGTGATGAACTTTCATGCACCTCTAATCTCTATCCTTGTGGCCGGTAAAGTTAAATTGGTGGACCATAGAGGCCATGAAGAATTTTTGGATATCCGGGGAGGAGTAATTGAAGTAAATAATAATGCTGTAAAAATTCTTGCAGAATAAAGAAGCTTGTTTTATACTTCCTTAAAATACTGAAAAAAGCTTCCAACCAAATTGGAGGCTTTTTTGCTAAAATTAAAGATATTATGAATGAATATGTTGCACTGGCGATAGTTTGTACCTTGGTATTGATAATAAATATACCCTTTGGATTTTGGAGGCAAGGGGTGAAAAAATTCTCATTACAGTGGTTCTTGGCAGTTCATGTTCCAATACCAATGGTAGTAGCCTTGCGGCTGGGATTCCACCTTGGATTTCAATTATATACCTATCCATTTATGGTGGTTTCTTTTTTCTTTGGTCAATGGATTGGTGCTCGTATTCGGAAGAATAAACTCGCAAAGGCTGAAGTTATCGAAGTAGATTAATTTTGTCTATATTGTGATAATTAGATAATAATATAGTGTATATTAATTGTTTGAGGAAATTTATCTTTTTATCAGCTAAAAAATAAGGCCAACTATTCTGGCTTCAATATTCTTGTCAGTTTTCAATTAAAATTAGTGTACTTTTATACTTTGAAAATAATTATTCCATTTGTAAAAAAATATAAATATGCGAAATTCATTTTTTATTTTAGTAATAGCGTTGTTAATAGGCAGCACAGCTACATCACAGCAAGTAAATAGATTGTTTCGGTTTCCGACAATATCAGGAGATACCATTGTATTTACTTATGCGGGCGATTTATATACGGTAAGTAGAGCGGGAGGTGAAGCTCGGAAACTTACTTCGGGCACCGGCTATGAAATGTTTGCTAAATTTTCTCCCAATGGGAAAACCATTGCCTTTACAGGTCAATATGATGGAAATACCGAAGTGTTTACTATCCCTGCCAAGGGGGGAGTGCCCAAAAGAATAACCTATACGGCTACGCTGGGCAGAGATGATATCTCAGACCGTATGGGCCCCAACAATATTGTTATGTGCTGGACTCCAAAAGGCGATTCCATTGTTTATCGCTCTCGTAAGAAAAGCTTTAATTCTTTTGTGGGCTCTCTTTTTATGGTAAATAAAAGTGGAGGTATGAGTAAGCAATTGCCTCTCTCAACAGGAGGTTTCTGCTCTTTTTCACCCGACGGTAAGAAAATTGCTTTTAATCGGGTGATGCGTGAGTTTAGAACATGGAAATATTACCATGGTGGTATGGCTGATGACATTCGTATTTATGACTTTCAAACTAAAAAGATAGAAAATATTACCAATAACGATGCCCAAGATATCTTCCCTATGTGGTATGGTAATAGGATATTCTTTCTCTCGGATAGAGATCGTATTATGAACCTTTTTTCCTATAATTTACAAACAAAAGAAACTCAAAAATTAACTCAGTTTAAGGAATATGATATTAAGTTTCCATCCATTCACAACAATCAGATAGTATTTGAAAATGGAGGATATATTTATGTATATAATATTGATATTCAGAAATTAGATAAGGTTAATATCACAATTAATAATGATTTTCCTGCTTCTAGAGATGAGCTGGTTGATGCTTCCAAATACATTAATTCCTTTAGCATTTCTCCCAAGGCACAGCGGATTTCCTTCAGTGCAAGAGGAGATATTTTTACTGTTCCTGTGAAAGAAGGCGTTAGTTATAATCTAACTCATTCTTCCGGTGCTTTCGATCGTAATGTGAAGTGGTCGCCCGATGGAAAACATATTGCTTTTCTTTCTGATATGGATGGAGAATATAATATCTATATGATGTCTGCCGATGGTAAAGGGGCCATTGATAAATTAACGACTAACGCGAAATCGTATAAATTCAATATACAGTGGTCTCCCAATAGTAAGTATATCCTTTGGAGTGATAAAAATATGAATTTGCGTTATGTGAATGTGGAAACCAAGGAAGTAACTCAGGTTGCTCATAGCCTAGTTTGGGAAATAAGGGATTACAATTGGTCGCCCGATAGCCGATGGATTGCATTCACTGACAATGATGGCAAAGGAATGGATAGAATTTATCTTTTCGATACAGAAGATGAAACAACGCGAGTAGTAACCGATAAATGGTATGACTCTGATAATCCTGTCTTTAGTGAGAATGGAAAATATTTATTCTTCGTTTCAAAACGTGTTTTTAATCCCATATATTCTGATGTAGAATGGAATTATGCCTATAAAAATATGAATAAAATTTATTTTGTTACTCTCCGCGCCGATCAGCCTAGTCCCTTCGCTTTAACCGATGATAATGACAATGACGTGCTTAAAAGTCAAGATAAAAACAAGGCAAAGAAAGAAGTGAATGTTGTTGTTGATTTCGAGGGAATTAAAGATAGAGTAATAGCATTACCTATAGCAGCAGGCTATTACTGGAATATTAGCATTCCGGGTGATAAGGTGTATTATAATTATTATGCCACCGGAAAAGGAACTTCTACATTAAAAATGTATAACCTAAAGGATAAAAAAGAAACTGATTTGGGGAAAGGATATTCCTATATGCTTACCCCCGATGATACTAAGATGTTGGTATGGAAAGGAAAGAAGTTTAGCGTAATGCCCTTGCCAACTTCAGCCATTAAATTTAAAGAAACAGTTGATTTATCAGGGCTGAAAGTATGGGTTGACAGGCATGCAGAATGGGCGCAGATTTATAAAGAGGCTTGGCGACAGATGCGAGATTTCTTTTACGATCCCAATATGCATGGCGTCGATTGGAATGCTATGTATGATAAATATGCCGTGATGGTTCCCTATGTAAATAATAGAAATGACCTCAATTATTTGGTAGGTGAATTAATAGGCGAACTAACTATTGGTCATGCATATACCGGTGGTGGTGACAGACCTCAGCCAAAAAGATATAAAACCGGTTTGCTGGGTGCCGAAATTAGCAAAGATAAATCGGGTTACTTTAAAATTGATAAAATTTTAAAAGGAGAGAATTATGATAGTAAAGTGCGTTCTCCCCTTACCGAGGTAGGGCTTAATGTAAAAGATGGCGATTATATTCTGGCTGTGGATGGGAAGTCCTGTAAAAATTATGCTGATTTTTATGAACTAATGTTTAACAAAGCAGGGAAAACGGTTTCCTTGACCATTAATGATGTTCCATCAATGGAAGGAAGCAGACTTATAGTAATTAAACCCATTGCCGATGAGTCAGCATTGTATTACTATAATTGGGTGCAGAATAATATTGAGAAAGTAAATAAAGCAACCAATGGACAGGTGGGATACATTCATATCCCCGATATGGGTCCTGAAGGCTTAAACGAGTTTGTGAAATATTTTTATCCACAGCTAAGTAAAAAAGCATTGATTATTGATGATAGAGGTAACGGCGGTGGCAATGTTTCTCCCATGATAATTGAGCGATTGCGACGTCAGATTACCCGAGCTAATATAGCCAGAAATGTGAGTATCCCTTCGCAAACACCTACAAAGATGATGCTTGGACCCATGGTATTGTTAGTGAACGGCTATTCAGCTTCTGATGGAGATTTGTTTCCTTACAGTTTTCGTAAGCACAAACTTGGAAAAATAATAGGAAAACGTACTTGGGGTGGCGTAACCGGTATTCGTGGCTCTTTACCATTCATTGATGGCGGGATGCTTACCAAACCCGAATTTGCCAGCTATGCTGCCGATGGTTCTAAATGGATAATCGAAGGGCATGGTGTTGATCCTGATATAGTTGTTGATAACGACCCTGCCAAAGAATATGCAGGTACTGATGCACAATTAAATAAAGCGATAGAGGTAATAATGAAAGAGCTGAAAAAATATAAAGCAATACCACCGCCACCTCCTTATCCCAATAAAAGCAAGTAGGTTTAGCTAAATGGAGTCCGTTATGAGCGATGATAAGCGTATAAGTATTAAAGATTGGGAAGATGAAGATCGTCCAAGGGAGAAATTGCTTATAAAAGGGAAGCAGGTTTTGAGTAATGCCGAATTGATTGCAATTCTTATAGGTAGTGGTAATGCCAAAGAATCAGCTGTGGAATTGGCACAACGCATAATGGGCTCCGTGGATAATAATTTGGCCGGTTTGAGTCGTATGTCTATTGTTGAGTTGTCAAAATTTAAAGGTATTGGTGAAGCTAAAGCCATTAGTATTGTTGCTGCCATGGAACTTGGTAGAAGAAGGAGAGAGGAAGAAATAAGAGAGAAAAATAAAATTACTTCTTCAAAGGATGTTTTTGAAATATTTCAACCTAATATGGCCGACAGCCCCTTTGAAGAGTTTTGGATTCTTCTCCTTAATAGGGCAAATAAAATAATAGGGAAATTTCAAATTAGCCAAGGGGGAGTGTCCGGAACAGTGGCCGACCCCAAAAGAATATTTCACCTAGCTCTGGAGAACCTTGCCTCGGGAATTATTCTTTGTCATAATCATCCCAGTGGTAACATTAAGCCTTCAGAGCAGGACATTCGTCTAACCGAAAAAATAAATAAAGGAGCAAAACTCTTGGAGATAAATTTACTTGATCATATTATTTTGGGTGATGAAAATTATTATAGTTTTGCTGATAATGCCAAATTATAATTTTAATGAGAAAGTTGTTTTTTCTTTAAGTGCCAATGAATAGACTATTAAACATTTTTTTCAGTTAGTATATTGATAAGAAGGAAGATTAAGTTTAGAAAAATATTTTAAGGTCAAGAATATCCATGAAATCGAATCGCATAACAGTACTTATTCCCAAACGAACCAACAGACTGATTTATATCTTTAATCATATCTTAAAAGAGTTGTTGGGTCTTGAGCCTTCTTATACTACCAATGTAGAGGCTTTTAAAAATACGGATGAGGCTAAAATGCATTATGGAAGCATGCCTCTTGATAAGGAATTCTTTATTTCAGCCGATAATTTGCTTTTTGAGCGAGGAATTCAGGAGCAAGAGTTAAGTTGGGGTCAATATATGGACTTGCCTACTCTTTTTCCTTCGTATAATCGCTCTTCGGTTTATCTTTTCGATCCTTTTGCTGCTTCCTTTTATCTATTGAGTAGATATGAAGAGTATTTGCCTTTTATGAAAGACAAATATGGCCGCTTCCCGGCAGGAGAGAGTTTAGCTTTCGCCCATGGTTTCCTCGAAAAACCATTGGTTGATATATGGGCTAGGGATATGGGGAAGAAGTTAATGGCGGCATTCCCTGACTTATTAATACAATATACGAGCTATAAGTTTGTCCCTACCATTGATGTGGACGCCGCTTTTGCCTATAAACATAAAGGTACTTTGCGCACAATAGGAGGTTATCTAAAGAATCTTAGGGATTTTGATATGGCTGATTTAAAACGACGTACTCGAGTCTTGTTTGGGAAAGAAAAAGACCCTTTCGATACCTTTGATTATATTTTTGATTTGCACAAAAGAAATAAATTAAAATCTATATTTTTTATTCTCTTTGCCGATTATGGTACTAATGATAAAAATACTCCGACCTACAATAGGGCATTTAAAGAGCTGGCTGCTTATATTGGTGATAATGCAGAAGTGGGGATTCATCCTTCTTTTACCTCTAACTTTATTCCTTCAAAGTTAAAGAAAGAACTCCGCACTCTTACCAATACTGTCCATCAAGAAATTGTGAAGAGCCGACAGCATTTCCTTATCCTTCACATGCCTTCTACCTATCGTAATTTACTAAATATGGGTATAATTGATGATTTTAGCATGGGCTATGCAGCAGAGGTGGGCTTTCGTGCTTCTACCGCTAATTCTTTCCTTTTCTACGATCTGGAAATGGAATATACTACTTCATTACGAATTCATCCATTTGCCGTTATGGAGGGTACTTTGCGCGATTATAAAAAGCTGAGTATTGAAGATTCTCTTGCTAAATATCAATCAATAATTGATGAGGTGAGAATGGTTGGGGGAACTTATATTAGTATTTGGCATAACGAAAGCTTAAGTAATAAAAATAGATGGGTAGGTTGGAATAAATTGTATGAGAAAATGATAGAATATGCTAGAAAATAAATTCTTTACAGTAGTATTCTTCATCCTTGTATTTTTATTGCAGGCTTGTACTTTAGAACAAAGACTAGCCTTGAAATATCAAAAAAAAATAAATACTACTCCTATTCTATTTATTGACAACCCTCTTATCTACCTAAGCAATAGTAAAATAGATATTCCGGATACGCTTAATGAGCAATCTTATGACAGTGCCTATTATAGGTCTTTGGATAAGAGTAAATTCTTGGCTGATATGGATGCAGAAGCATACTGGAATCAATGTGATATTGTAATGAATGATGCACTGATTTCTTCAGGCTTTAATATTATGAGTATGGATAGTATTTCGGTATTTGTTAATGATTCTCTTCCTAAATTTATCTTTGAAGTAAAGCAGTTTGAGGTGGAAGAATATCTTTATCCTTATACTGATTACCAATATACCACCAATTCAACTTACTTTCTGTTTGGTGATAATAGCCTTGAACTAAAGGCAAAAGATTTTGAAGCTAAAATAGTTAAAGAGAATAACACCTCCTTCCCGTTTGTAGAGGTTTCTTTTCCTATTAATGCCATTGCTTTGAACTATTGGATAGAAGTAAACTCATATCTTAAGGGTAGTGGGCATCAACGCGAAATTATTTTTATACATAAAGATATTATGGATGTGGTAACCAGGGATAGTTCTTTTGATGTGAGTAATTTCAGTTATATTAATAAAGAGAATACCTTAGCCGATATTGGTTATAGAATTGATTCTCTGAGTTATAATGACTTGTGGTTGTATTCGGGTGAGATGGTTGAAGAAGTGACTGAAGTATTAGAATCGTATGTGTTGAATAAGGTGATAGACGATGAAATTCACCAAAAGTCGGATCATAAATACCGTAAGAGATATTGGATTTTAAATTCGCATACTGCCAGGCTTATTCCTACCGATAATGATATGGGTTATACTGTGCTTGAACGATTTTATGATGAATAGAGACTATTGCATAAAGGGCTAAGTTCTAATAATATCAGCATTTTGTTTTAAAAAGTTCATAAAGACTGTAAACGCTAGTCTTGTCATCGTTTTTTTTGTCATCTAATTACACGAATTATTTGTTTTCCTCCAATGGAAAACTATTAGTGTAATTGTGTAATTCGATGATAAGGTTTTTTAATTAAAATAGTTGCTGGCTTATTTAGAATGTAACCGCATAAAGTAATCTTCCTTCTATTCTTATACCTAAAGCCGGCGATTGTTTGTAGCAACTTCATCTCTATGATAAGCTATAATATTGGTTAAGAGAGTGCATAATTATATATAAAAAGGCTTGTCAGGGAAAGTACATTTAAAACAGTAAGCTTATGGCATAAAAAAAGCTAGCCTCCAATAGGAAGCTAGCTTTATTAGTTGTGAGAGGAATGATTATTGAATGATTATCCTTTTCACTTTAATTTGTCCTTTTGATTGTAGTCGTACAAAGTAAATACCTTTGGAGTAAGTGCTTAAATCAATTTTCCATGATTTTTTACTTTGTCCGCTATAATTTACTTTATCGCCAAATACTTTACTTCCGATAGAATTATAAATACTTAAATCGTAGTCAGTATTTTCTAATCCACTAATATCAATTTGGAATAAACCTCTACTTGGATTAGGGAAGATACGTATATCGGCAGAAGATAATTCCGGTGTTGGGATTCCTGTACATGGATCAACAACTAAGTTGATACTGTCAGAACCACTACATTGAACACTGTTCATAACTCTTACCGTATATTCATTGGAGCCTATATTAAAGCTTAAACTATCTACATTAATAGTTTGAGTAGTAGCTCCTGTGCTCCACAAATAAGAGGTGAAACCGGTTCCTGCATCAAAAGTAATATTCTGAGTCCAGCAGATGTTGGTGTCATTACCTAAGTTAACAACGGGAGCTTCTTTGAAGTAAACATAAGCAGAATCGTGAGTAATACATCCGGCAGGGCTACTAATAGTAACACCCATATATCCTGTTGTACCACCAATAGCAGAAGAATCAATAGTCACTGATGACCAATGTACTCCATTATCCCAAACATAATTGTTACCAGAAGTATAACCGGCATCTAAGAGAATACTTTCGTTCTCACCACATATTTCTGCAGAGTCTGTTAATTGGCTTAGCGGTGCGGCTTCGAAAGTGATAGCCACAGAGTCATCATTTGTACAATTGTTTTGGTCGGTAACCATTACACTATAGTTGAAAGTGCCAATACCTAAACCGGTAGAGTCAACAGTAATAGTTTGTGTAGTAGCACCCGTATTCCATAGATAAGCGTTGAAGCTTCCGGCATCTAATGTTGTATTATTAGTGGCACAAATTGTTGTGTCAGAACGTAACATTAGCGTTGGAATGCTATGAACTGTAGTCGCCATATTAATGGAATTGAAACATCCGTTAGCATCAGTATAGAAATAGAGTAAGCTAAATTGGCCGGCTCCGGCTACAGTTGGATTAAAAGTATTACCACTAATACCGGGACCAAATAAGGTTCCGCCGGCAGGGCTTGTTACCAATGTATCTACGGCATTGTTTTGACAATATTCAGTAGCCAATCCGCTAACACTTAATACAGGAAGAGCATTCACCACTTGGGCTGCGCTATCGCTATTTGTACAGTTATTAGCATCGGTATAAGTATAGCTTAAGAAGAAACTTCCTGCACCGGCAGTAGAAGGGTTAAAGCTATTATTAGTAACGGCAGTTCCCATCCAGTTTCCACCGGCAGGGCTTGCTCCTGTTAATGCAAAGCTTGCTGCATCAATACATACAGGACTTAAAGTTGGCATTGTAATGCTTGGTAATGCATTTACTATTGTCATTGCACTATCCATATTACTACAGCTATTACCATCGGTATAAGAATAATAAATAGTATAACTACCGGCACCTAAGGTTGATGGACTAAATTCATCGGAAGCGGTAAGTGCTGCTCCGGAGAATGTACCTCCAATAGGTGTGGCAATTATTGCTGTATTCATATCATTGGCGCAGTATGCTGAAGATAAGCCGCTTATATTTATACTGGGCAATGCATTTACTATTGTTGAATTAGTATCTCCATTAACACAACCATAGGAGTCGGTGATAGTGTAAACTATATCATAACTACCTGCACCGGCAGTAGAAGGACTAAATGCGGAAGCACTAACTCCTGTTCCACTGAAAATACCTCCTAAAATACTTGGAGTAAGTACTGCTGAAGCGGCATCTTCGCAATAAGCCGCTGCTAAACCAGTAAATGTTGGTTTAGTAGGTAATGGACGAACATAGATTTCTATACTATCTGTATTTAGACTTTTATTCATGGCACAACCGTTGGCGTCAATGAGCGTATTAATGCTGTAAACGCTTGTGGTACTTGGACCATCTGTTCTTGTAAATGTACTTGTAGCTGATGAATCGGTAAAAATGAAACCGTTAATATCAACACCAAAGTGATAAGGGGCAAGACCCGTAAGTGAAATACTCATCGTAGCGCTATCTCCATAACATATAGTGTCAAAGGCACTGGTGCTATATGTTGGAAGAGGATTAACAACAATATAAACACTGTCTAAATTAGTACCGTTAATTTCACATCCATTGGCATCTTTTACTTGAGTAATATAATGAACGGTTGTTTGCTCATCATCTGCCCATAAAGTATTGTTGTATTGGAAACCATAAGCTGTATCGGAAGATATTCCTGTAGCTTTTACATGTTTAACAATAAAATCAAATGGTGCTGCTCCGGTGAAATCTAAAGATATTAGAGTGCTGTCGCCCAAACACATTGTGTCTGATCCGGAGAGTGAAATACTTGGTAAGTTATGTATTCCAACATAAGTACTAGATAAAATTCCACTGGAAGAACATCCGTTTCCGTCAGAAATATTGGTGATTTGATAATCAGAGCCTACACTTGGACTTACTGTAAAAGTGTCAGTAGCAGCGGTTATGCCCGAAACGATTATACCATTGTGAGTATAACTGTATGGGGCAGTGCCGGTAAAGTTAACAACATTATTGGCACTATTGCCAAAACAGATAAAGGTAGTATCTGTTGCAAAGCTTGCTGTGGGTGCTGCTAAAATAGTCAGCTCGATAGTATCGGTGGCAGTATTTGCTCCGTCGGTGGCTACTACAATATATTTAGTGTTTACCGTTGGTGAAGCACTTGGATTTTCCAATGATGAGCTAAATCCTGATGGTATTGATGTCCATGTATAGGATATGCTTCCATTTCCACCTGAAGATTGAGCTTTTAGTAATGCAGTATCTCCGGCACAAATAGAAGAAGGAACAGCAATAGGATTAACAGAAATAGGACCGCCACTATAAGTAATCGATACTGTATCGGTATTTTGACAGCTTGTTGTCGCATCAGTAATATCTACTACATAAGTAGTAGCAGTAGTAATATTAATGGTATTTACTGTCTGTAAAGTAGCACTTCCATTAATAGAAGCCGTTGGAGTCCATGCATAAGATAAAGCTCCTACAGCATTGGAAACGGCAGCATTAAGAGTAGTTGATGTATTATAAGGCACAGGGTTAGTTCCTGCTGTAGCCGTAATAATAGGTAGAGCATTTACCTTTTGAATGGTAGTTGCAGAATCAGTACAACCATTGGCATCGGTATAAGTATAGGTAACATTATGATTTCCTGAACCGGCAACGGAAGCATCAAAAGTAGAAGCGCTTGTATTAACTCCTAATCCGGAATAAGTACCATTTGCGGGGCTTCCTCCTGTAAGAGTGAAGGCGGAAGTGCTTTCACATACATCGTTTAATGTACTTATGGCAACTACAGGCAAGTTATTAACGGTAATGGTATTAGTATCTGAATGTATATTCTGAACACATCCATTACCATCAACAATATGAATTACCGTAAAACTAGTTGTTGTATCAGGATTGGCGTAAGGTTGATAAGTAGCAGATAAAGAACTATCAGAAAATGTACTGGAACCTGTACTAATATCAAAATTCCAAGGTGAAGCTCCGGTGAAGTTTAAGTTTACCTGAGTGCTGTCGCCAGCGCAAATAGTGTCGTTTCCGAGTATGGAAGCGCTTACTGTTGGAAGAGAAGCAACCGTTACAACAATAGTATCATAAGCAACAGTAGCTATTCCTCTAACTTCAACAGTATATGTACCTGACGAATCAGTATTTATACTACTTGTAGTATTAGGTAGAGTAGCGCCATTTACTGTCCAGAGAAAAGTGTAACCTACAGCTGAACCGGAAATTAAATCTATTGTTGATCCTGCACATATAGTAGTATCATTACCCAAATCAGCAACAGCGGCGGGCTCTTCCTGAACCGTAATATCATCAAGATACCAGCCTTCTTTTTGAATACCACTATCAGAATGAAGTTTAAATCTAACTCTTACACTATCATCTTTATAAGCGGCAAGGCTAAAACGCTCCATTTTCCACATTGAGTTATCTGGAGCATTACTCCATGCTGCATAAGCAGTTTCATCGAAATAACCTTTTGATGCATAATTAGAAGATTCACCCAAATATAAACTATCAGGTAATGCACTCCAGCTTGTGCCATTATTGGTAGATATTTCAATATAACATTTATCCCAACCACTTTCAGTTTTAGCTATCTGCCAAAAATCCAATACAGGAGTAGTAGAAGAAGTTAAATCCATAGCGCCTGTTTCGTGTAATACATCATCTGAACTAGCAGCATAGGCATCATGTACTGAATAATTACCTGAGTGAGCTAAGTCAGTATTTAATACATAATTGGTAGTATTTCCAGTGGCATTTTCAAAATAGGTATATCCATTTTCAAAACCTTCAGTAAATGGAATTATATGAGTGCCATAAGTAATGAAATTCTTATACATTGTGTCATTACTATTATTTTCATCACCACTAAGGTTGGTATATACCATTAAGCCATGTTTACCGGCTGCCGAAGCATCAAAAGTAGCGGCAAAGGTAAAAGTATCGGTACTAAATGCTGCCAATGAAGGCATATTTTCTGTAACAACAGTTCCGTTATCCAACTGATAGCTTATTGGTAATGCTGTTTGAGCAGAAGAACCATTATTTCTTACCAATACAGTTACTGTATCATTAGTAGGTACACCAAATCCACCATAATCTCTTGTGATTTTAGTGATTTGTACCTCGTTTATTGGTGGTACATATAGATTTATATCATCAATATTAATATAATCATTAGTTGTGTTCTGTCCATGTTTAAAAGCAATATAATGAGCTGACCCTGTATAGGAGCCAAAATACACTGCGTAGGAAGCAGGAGAATATGGTAGGTTCGTCAGGGTGTCGAAACCACTAAAAGTGGAAGTGTCATTAGGATCACTCATTGTTCCAACAATAAGGTCGCTACTGGTGCCTCTAGCCCAGAAAAGTAAGCGTAGGCTATTGATATTGGCTGATATTTTAGGCATTACTGCCAATAAATCTCCTGTGGTGCTACTGGAATTATACATCTTTAGACTCATGTTCCCAGAGTGGGCATAAGTAGAACTAGTTTGTATTTTTACATAGGCATTAGAACTACCTGTTGCATTTACTACCTTCCAATACTGAGGAATATCACCATCGGTATAAGCTTCAAAATCATTTTCATAAGGTAGCGCTAAATTAACAACATTAGCATAAGCAGTATCGTTGCTAAGGTCAGCATCACCGGCTAATGTTGAGTAAACAGCCAATTGATGGGTTCCTACAGTCCCGGAATTTACAGTAGCTGCAAAAGTAAAGGTATCAGTACTGAAAGCGGCCAATGAACTTATGCTTTCGGTGGTTGCTACACCATTATCAAGGGTATAACTAATAGGAATGGCTGTTTGCGCAGCTGTACCATTGTTATTAATAATAGCTTTTATGGTGTAGTTGCTGTTTCCTATGGCTCCATAGTCACCAATAATTTGTGCTACTTCTATATCATTTGCCGGAGGTGAGTATAATTTTATATCATCAATATAGAAAGAATCATAAGTTCCGTTCATGCCGTGTTTTAGGGCGATATATGTGCCACTGCCGGTATAGGAAGCAAAATAAACTGCATATTGATTATAAGTAGTGGCCGGATTTACAATAGTATCAACGCCAACAAAAGTAGAGGCATCATTAGGATTACTCATTACTCCAACAATAAGGTTGCTTCCGCCTCCTTTCAGCCAGAAAACTAATCTTAGATTGTTAACTCCACCACTAACTTTGGGGAGGCTTGCAATTAAATCTCCTGTAGTTTTGCTGCTATTGTACATTTTAAAACAGTTGGAGCCTGAATGCACATAAGAAGTGGTAGTATAATGTTTAACATAAGCATAAGGAGAATTACTTCCTGTTGTGTTTAAAACTGTCCAATAAGGAGGAATATCACCATCGGTATAAGCTTCAAAATCATTTTCATAGGGTAGCGCTAAATTAACAACATTAGCATAAGCAGTATCGTTGCTAAGGTCAGCATCACCGGCTAATGTTGAGTAAACAGCCAATTGATGGGTTCCTACAGTCCCGGAATTAACTGGAGTAGTAAATGCATAAACAAGACTGGAGAATGCAGCTACTGAAGGCGTTGTTTCAGAAACCACAGCACCCCCATCCAAAGAATAATTAATTGGAACAACATTAGCCACAGTACCGTTATTTTTAATATTTACCTTTACGGTATAATTATCAGTACCTATAGCTCCATAGTCACCAATAATTTGTGATACTTCAATTTCGTTGGGAGGAATCTCTTTTATTGAAAAATCATCAATACCGGAGTTATCAGTACCAGTACCCCAATCTGAAGTTCCTTCAAACTTAATCTTAACTGATGAAGTTGAATAAGATGATAATACTATTGAGTTCATGGCCCATGAATCTGTAATCGAAAGATTATGAGTGTATTCTAAATTCCATGTAGCACCCCCATCTGAAGAAATATAAACCTTAATAGGATTAGTTGCAGCATCGGCGCCAATCCAATACCAATAGGTAAGTTTATAAGTTTTGCCTGCAGCACTTAAATCAAAAGTAGGTGATAATAAATTAAATGGGCTATTACTGGTAGAAATGCTATAGTCATTCAAAAGAGCATAATATCCGCTTCCATTTGTATGGTCTGCTGTGGTCCCATGAGAACTAGTAGTAACAAACTCCCAATTTCCACCAGCATCAGAAGCATCATTGGTCCAAGCGGTAGGAATAGATCCAGAGTTTTCGAAGCCTTCAGTATATGGAAATGAATTAACCTTTGTGGCAAAGCTGTTAGGTCCAACCCAAGTACTAATATCAGTAGCATTACAAGAGTCTCTTACATACCAATCGTAAGAAGTACCAGAGGTTAAGCCGGTAAGTGCTAAAAACTCATTTGTAGCAACAGATACATAAGTACCAGTACCTTGTGTAAAACCGGCAGGGCCATACTCTACATTAAAGTGTGTAGATCCACCACTTGTCCAATTAAGCTGAGCGCCGGTGGCACTTATGCTTGTTACTGTTGGATTTGTTGGTGCTGGGCAGGCTGGAGGAGTGTAATAAACTTTTAAGTCAAATGTAATTGTAACTCCATCACTCCAACCATCTCCGTCATTTGAAGAAACTACTATAGTTGAAAAACCTGCCGGTATCAGATAATTATTAAAATCAGCAGAACATCCATTTGCTATTTGGGTAGTTCCATCAATAACTAAAGAGAAATCATACCAACTACCACAGTTACTATTTGTAAAGTTACCTGCAGTATTAATTAAACGTATTGAATCAATAGTTCCACCAGCAGTAACAGAATACAAATCCGATGGTACAATCGTAATTGTTGTTGGGTCGTTATCATTACCAGATGCAGAAAATGTTTTAGTTCCATCGGCTGCACTTGCGATATTTGGCGTCATAAATACGGCCAAAATCATAATAAACAAAAAGTGTAATTTTTTTTTCATAATAAGTTAATTTTAATAAATAAATAGATGTATTGTTGGAATATATATGTACTGTTGATAATCATTATTCTTATTTTTTTCATAAATTACACTTAATTAAATAGATAGCTTTTTTTGGATAAAAGCCGGTTAATTGTGATTAATGAGGCTAAGTTAGATATAATTTTACAAAAGCCCCCCTTTTATGTTAATAATTTTATAAATGCAGTTTATCGGCAACTGAATTTAACAGATAAATCCTTTTATTGGTAGGTAATCGGAGGCTTTATTTAGAATGAATATAAATATCAATAATTAGTTTGAAATACCCTATTTTTGTGTATGGCAGCTGTTCTTTTTCTAACTAACACTTCTGATAGGCAGATTGGGCCTGTGGATTTAAAAATAAGCTTGTTATTTAAGGAGTTATCGGGAGGGGATAGAGTGATTGGTTAGGAAGAAATCCCTCTTTTGGTTCTCCCTTTTAAAAAAGGGAGATAGCCTTATTCTTTGAAGTTTAATAAAGGTTTTAGTTGATTGTATTTCTTATAATTTATCAATTCTTGCCTAGCGGCGGCTTTTTTGCCTACTTTTTCAGCTGCTGGAAAAAGTATGAAAGAAAAAATTATAACAATAAGTTCCAGTGTAAATTGTAAATATTGTCTTTTGTGCTAAACATAGAAACCATAAAGCCGGAGGAAAGGTGGAACGCGAAGGGATTGACTGCGTCGAATCTTCGATTTCGTGCCCAGCGGGGGAATTATCGTTAAAATTGCACGAAATTCAGGATAACAGATTCCGGCACCGGCAATTGCTG
>WGCS01000228.1 GCA_015493685.1 Bacteroidales bacterium | reverse complement strand
ATTTAATATTATTGAGCCTCGGCATTAATGCCGAGGCTCTTTTTTTTGTAATATTGCTCATAGAAACACTTGTGTCAATTAGTGCCTTTGGGGCAATGGAATTTCCCAAACCAAAAGCATTGACTGTACACTGATTTTATTGAAGCAAATTTGTAATTCAACAGTTATGTTATATGATAAAGGTTTGTGCTAATCTCTTTTTTATTTTCTTTATTTTTAGTTCTAATCATTTGCTTGCGCAAAATAGTAACGATAGTACAATAGCAAGGACAACGGTCTCTAATATTATTGATATGTCGGATAAATTAGATGTTCATTTTTATGGAAAACAAAAAATGACAAGCTTTAATTTTTACGATGTTAATCAAAAAAGACTCTTAGTCTATCGACCAAATTCTAATTTTAACATTGGTATTGGGTTTAATTATAAATTTTTTGGATTAGGCATTGCCCTAAATTTTAAATTTATTAATCATGATGATGATTTGTATGGAGTAACGAAACGCCTGGATATGCAGATGAATGCCTATGGTAAAAAGTCGGTTGTTGACTTAACTTTATTTATATATAACTCTTTTTACATTGAAAATCCCAATGATGTATTCCCTGCTTATAAACAACAACAGGGTAATTATATTCGTCCGGATATTCATTCACTTTCTATGGGTGTGTCTTATCTTTACGTATTTAATAATAAGAACTTCTCCTATAAATCAGCCTTTACTAGTAACGCCATTCAGAAGCATAGTGCCGGTTCTTTTTTTGTGGGACCTCAACTAATGGTTTTGGCAGTGTCAGGTGATTCTTCATTCTTCCCTAGCAACTCTTATTTCGACTCTTTGCCGGCCCTTAAGTCTGTATCAAGATTGTCAATGGGTATTTTAAGTGGATATGCTTACAATATTATTATCCACCATGATTATTATATTTCTCTTTCGCTTACTATTGCACAAGATTTTGGAAAACAGTCTTATTCCATTGGCGATAAGTTCTATGTAAGGAAATGGGTTCCTGCTTTTGATTTGTTGCCGCGTTTTGCAATTGGCTATAATGGAACCAAATATTATGGAGGATTTAGTGGTGTTGTTAAAGTAACAGCTATTGATGCTATGCAAAATGATGCAGGCATTAATATGGGTTATAAGTTTGGAAATTTTAGATTTTTTATTGGACGTAGATTTAATATGAAGAGACGAAAGTAAAAGGTTTGTTAAATGGCTTGTTATAGAGTCGTTTTTAGGCACTTATCGTTGTCATAATACATTAATCAATCAATGATTAAAATAGTCGATGTTTGATACAATACTACCAATATCAGCAAGATAAAAAAAGTAGTCTGCTGTTTTTTTATTTAAATAAAGTAAGAGGTTTATTATGAGTAGGTTATTATTAATATTACTGATGTTTGTAGCAGTGAAATACTATGCTGCCGACTTTAGTTTTTCATTCTCAGGGAAGAATTATAAACTTGTAAAATCCATGAAAACATGGGAAGCTGCGGCTGCATGGGCTGTTCAGGATGGGGGATATTTAGTCGAGATAAATTCAGCTGCAGAACAGAGGGCTGTCGAAAATGCTATTGCCGCATCAGGAGTGTCAAATACTTATACCGCAGTGAATGATGGCGGAGGTGTTGCTTATATTTGGATTGGTGCTACGGATAAAAAATCCGAAGGTGTTTGGTTGTGGGATGGAAACAATGATGGCCAAGGAATTAATTTTTATAATGGCCAAGGAGTTTGGGGTAGTGGCAAAGGGAAAGCTGTAAATGGATCGTATTCAAATTGGGGAGGTACTAATACCGGAGTAAATAATGAACCCGATAATTTTGGAGGTAAGCAGGATGCTGCAGGAATTGGTTTGGAACCATGGCCTTCTCCCGGTAGGGGAAATATTGCCGGAGAATGGAACGATATTGATAAATCAAATCAGTTGTATTTTATTGTGGAGTACGATACGCCCGGCTTAAAATAGAAGATGGATAACTCATCAATAGTTAATTTATGCTTTTTGATGTTAGAAATACATTGTTGCCCGATAAAATATCCATCGCTCTTTTTCCTTTTCAATAAATTCCGAATTTGACTTTAAAAAAGGGTAGGGGAATTAGCTTAGAAAAAAATCCCTCTTTTGGTTTTCCTTTAAAAAAAGGGAGATAGCTCTATTCTATTTTTCTGATTTTTGTTGCCCGATAGAGATATTTAATATAAACTTAATTCCATATAATTAAAGGCTAGTAGAGATTTAAGTATTATTGAACCTTTCTTTTGGATTAATTGCCAACAATTTATTTTTTCTCGTTCAGCCTAAGACTGATGTAAATTATAGTCCCCCCCAATCCATCGGTCTATGACTGAGGCAAGATTGTTTGATGATAATTTACATCCTACTGTTTTTAACGGACAATAGTGTTTTCTGAAATAATGGTAAACTACTAAAATTGATTCATATCATATCTTTTTATGAACTTGGTAAAGTTTAACAAATATTCAAGGTTTTGAGGCCTGTAATCATTGAAAGGTAGCGTTTTTTTACTATATTTGGGCTCCATGAAAAGGAGTGGATATTAGTGATAGAATATCTGTATATCAATATTTTACACAAAAGTTCTTCCGTTATTGTCATTTACATAACAAAATATTATGTCCTACAAAATATTAAAAACTCAAATCCAAGAGGGTATCGTCATGGTGACTATAAGTCGTCCCAAAGCCATGAATGCTCTTAATACCGTATTCTTTGATGAAATGAATGCCCTGCTCGATGAGCTTGATTCCAATAAATCCATTAAAGTTATGATTATTACCGGCGAGGGTAAAGCCTTTGTAGCGGGTGCTGATATAGCAGAGATGGTGAATATGAATTCCTTACAAGGTCAGCGCTTCTCTGAATATGGACAACGTACTTTTGAACGAATTGAGGCTATGCCTTTTCCTGTGATTGCTGCCGTTAATGGTTTTGCTCTGGGAGGAGGTTGCGAATTAGCCATGAGTTGCGATTTTCGTATTGCCAGTACAAAAGCTAAATTTGGACAGCCCGAAGTTAATCTAGGGCTTATTCCCGGTTATGCCGGCACTCAGCGTATGGCTCGATTAATAGGTAAGGCTGATGCTATGTATTTATTGACTACTGCTGATATGATTGGTGCCGATGAGGCTCTTAGGTTAAAGCTGGTACAGAAAGTCTTCGAACCGGAAGCTTTGATGGATGAGGTTATGAAAATAGCCAGGAATATAGCTTCAAAAGGACCTCAGGCTGTTAGAAAAGTAAAAGAAGTTTGCCGTATAGGATTCTATGGAAATATTGTTGAGGGCTCTGCTTTGGAAGCAAAGCTTTTTGGTACTTTGTTCGGCAAGGGTAGTGAAGGGGAAGAGGGAATGAAGGCATTTATTGAAAAACGTAAACCCAATTGGTAGTTAATTATCATTAATAGAATTATTGCTTCTCCTTATTATTTAGAGAAGATTTTATTTGGATTATTATCGAAAACAATAAAACACAATACAAATTATCATATGAGGCGAACATGATAAAAAATAGCAACTTACAATTGAATGATTATTTTTCATCATGCGACTGCATATGGCCACTAAAAATATAAATATATGAAATACGAAGAAAGATTGCAAAATGTAACTGTATTGGGAGCTGCTGGGAAAATGGGTAGTGGTATATTGCTCCTTACTGCAGTAGAAATGGCAGACTTAAGTCTTATGCCGGAAAATAAAGGTAAAATCTTTGTTCTCAATGCGGTAGATGTTTCCGATGAAGCTTTGCATGGTTTAATGGGCTATTTGAGAACTCAGGTTAGAAAAATTGCCGAAAAGAAAACAGTGCTGTTGCGTAAATTGTATGCCGATAGGGCAGACCTTATTGAAAACTTTGATGTTATTGATGAGTATATCTTCGATGTGATGAATATCGTTAGACCGGTGAATGCGCTGGAGGTAGCCTATAACTCTAATATTATTTTTGAAGCAATAAAAGAAGATCCGGCTTTGAAAGTTAAAATCTTTAGTCAGATAAAAGAAAATTCAAATGTTAACCCTTGGTTTTTTACCAATACCTCTTCCATTCCTATTCACGAAATTGATGAAAAAGCTAATCTTGATGGTCAGGTGATAGGTTTCCATTTTTATAATCCTCCTGCAGTACAAAAATTGGTGGAGCTTATAAGAGCTGAAAATACACTTGATGAAGTTTATGATTTTGCACTTACTTATGCTAAACGTTTGCGTAAAGTAGTGGTTTCTTCCAATGATTTTGCCGGCTTTATTGGTAATGGCCATTTTATGAGAGATGCTTTATACGGAATTCAGCAAGCCGTTAAAATGGCTGATAATTTTGGTGGATTTGTACAGGGAGTTTATGCTTTTAATAAAATTAGCCAAGATTATTTAATCCGTCCCATGGGAATATTTCAGTTGATTGATTATGTTGGTGTTGAAGTGTGCTCTTATATTATGAGTGTGATGAATCCCTATCTGGAGAATGAAGATTTGCATTCTGATATTTTGGACACTATGGTAGAACAAGGTGTTATGGGTGGTCAATATTCTTCAGGGGCACAGAAGGATGGATTTCTTAAATATGAAAAGGGTCGCCCTGTTGCCATTTGGGATGTTGAGAATAAGAAATATGTTAATATTACTGATATAGCTGCTCAGGTAGATGCCAAATTAGGAGAAATGCCGACCTCTATAAAGCCATGGAAAGCAGTGAATTTTAGCAAGAAGAAAGCGGCAATCCTTGAAACTATTTTTACCGAAATGAGTCAAATGGATACCTTGGGAGCCCAATTAGCAAAAGCCTATAATCAGCGTTCTAACGATATAGGGAATTTGTTGGTTGACAGTCATGTTGCTAATAGCACTGAGGATGTCAATACGGTCATGCTTACTGGCTTTTTCCATGCTTATGGCCCAATTAATGATTATCTTAAATAAAAAAACTTTAAAAGAAATAGAGATTATGATACCACATAAAAAAGTATATATGTATGGTGGTTATAACACCATATCAATGGGCACAGGACGAAAAGAATTTAACCCTAAAAAGGAACGTCCCGGATTGGAACATTATATTAAAGAGGCAGGACAGGGTGTCCTAAAACAAATAGGAGGTGCCGGTAATGTTGACGAAGGAGTTATCGGTAACTTTATGGCAGCCCGATTTAATAATCAAGCAAATTTGCCCGGTTTTCTGCCAATGATTGATGAGGGCCTTTCCATGAAATATGGAACCTCTGTAGAGGGAGCCTGTGGCTCAGGAGGTTTGTCATTGCAAACAGGAATACGAAATGTGTTGGCAGGAACATCAGAAATTACTCTCTCCTTAGGTGTGGAAGTTCAGAATACAATGAAAGCCATCTATGGTGCTGATGTATTGGCTGGTGCAGGTTGGTTTAAAAAGAGAAAAGAAGGCCATGCTTATTTCTTCCCCGGACAATTTAGTGATAGAGCAGGGGCTTACTTTGAGAAATATGGTAAAGAATATGCCCGTAAGGGAATGAGCCGTTGGTATGCTAATGCTATTGAAAATGCAAGACTTGATCCTACTGCACAGGAATACCATAATACAAATCCTAATCCTTATGAAACTTGTCTGAAGATGGAACCTAATGGTAAATTCTTTGTGGATAATTTGAACGTGTTGGATTGTTCTAAAGTATCGGATGGTGCCTCAGGTATAGCAATCTGTTCAGAGGAAGGTCTCAAAAGAATAGGAGTAGATAAATCTGAAGCAGTTGAAGTGGTTAGTTTCGTACATTCTGTTCGAGATATAACGAAAGATCCTACTGACTTGACAGAACTGGAAGCCATAAAATATGCCTCACGTAAAGCCTTGAAAGAGGCAGGTATCAAAGCCCAAGATTTGGGGACAATAGAAGTGCATGATTGTTTCTCTATAGCTGGGATATTAGTGATGGAAGCACTTGGCCTTGTTGAAAAAGGAAAAGGAGCTCAGTTTGTATCTGATGGTAATACAGCCCGTGATGGAAAGTACCCAACCAATACTACCGGTGGCCTTATCGGCTGGGGACATCCAACAGGAGGTACCGGCGTGCATCAGGCAGTAACAATATGGCAGCAGTTGACCAATAGAGCAGGAGATGCGCAAATTAAAATGGTTGATGACCGTCCCTATGGTATGACTATCAATATGGGTGGTGATGACGTTACAATTTCTGCAATAATTTATAAAAGAGGAGAATAAACATTATTATAATTAACTAGAGTACAATAATTTAATAAAACAAAATTATGTTAGTAGATATGAATCTTGTGCGCTCGGTCTATAAGAAAATGGATGCGAACGTTGATAAAACAAGAAAGAGATTAGGAAGAGCAATGACTTTGGCAGAGAAAATTTTATATTCTCACCTATATGAGCCCGAAGAAGTTGTTTTTGAAAGAGGTAAGAGCTATGTTAACTTTAAAGTTGACCGGGTAGCAATGCAAGATGCAACAGCTCAAATGGCACTACTACAGTTTATGAATGCCGGTAAATCAAAGGTGGCAGTACCTAGTTCTGTTCATTGCGATCACCTTATTCAGGCTTATAAAGGGGCAAAAGCTGACCTTTCAGATGCAGTAATTACCAATAAAGAGGTTTATGATTTCTTGCAATCTGTTTCCAATAAATATGGAATTGGGTTTTGGAAGCCGGGAGCTGGTATTATTCATCAAGTAGTATTGGAAAACTATGCTTTCCCCGGTGGGTTAATGATAGGTACAGATTCTCATACCGTTAATGCCGGTGGACTTGGAATGGTTGCCGTTGGTGTTGGTGGTGCTGATGCAGTGGATGTTATGGCCGGTATGCCTTGGGAGCTTAAGTTTCCTAAATTGATTGGTATTAAGTTGACAGGAAAGTTGAATACCTGGACGGCACCTAAAGACATTATTCTTAAAGTAGCAGGCATTCTTACTGTTAAAGGTGGAACTGGTGCTATTGTTGAATATTTTGGAGAAGGGGCTGAGTCAATTTCAGCCACAGGAAAAGCAACAATTTGTAATATGGGTGCTGAAATAGGGGCTACTAATTCTATTTTTGCCTACGATGAACACATGGCTTCTTATCTCGAAGCTACCAATAGAGCTGAAGTAGTCGAAGAGGCAAATAAAATAGCTGAACACCTTCGCGCTGATGATGATGTGTATGCTAATCCTGAAAAATATTATGATGAAGTTATAGAAATTAATTTAGATGATCTTAAACCTCATTTAAATGGTCCTTTTACTCCTGACCGCGATACTCCGGTGGAAGATATGCATGATGTGGCTCGTGAAAATGACTGGCCTTTGAAAGTGGAGTGGGGTTTGATAGGTTCATGTACCAATTCTTCTTATGAAGATTTATCTCGTGCTGCCTCAATAGCACAACAGGCAATAGATAAAGGCCTTAAGGTAAAAGCAGGCTTAGGAATAAACCCGGGCTCAGAGCAGGTTCGTTATACTGCTGAACGTGATGGATTGCTTCAGGTGTTTGAAGAATTGGGAGCTACCATTTTTACCAATGCTTGTGGACCTTGTATCGGTCAGTGGAAACGTGATGATATAGAAGGTGATCCTAAAAATACTATAGTTCACTCTTTCAATCGCAACTTTACCAAACGTGCCGATGGGAATCCCAATACACACGCTTTTGTAGCCTCTCCTGAAATGGTTACTGCATTGGCAATTTCTGGACGTCTTGATTTTAATCCTGCCGTTGATACCCTTACTAACAACAAAGGAGAAGAGGTGAGCTTAGATATTCCTCATGGTTATGAACTACCTCCAAAAGGCTTTGATGTTAAAGATGCTGGTTATAATGCGCCAGCTGAAGATGGTAGTAAAATTGATATTATTGTTTCCCCTAAATCAGATCGATTGCAACTCTTAACTCCCTTCCCAGCTTGGAATGGAGAGGACTATTTAGGTTTAAATCTATTAATTAAAGCTAAAGGGAAATGTACAACAGATCATATTTCAATGGCAGGTCCTTGGTTGAAATATCGTGGTCATCTTGATAATATTTCCAATAATATGCTTATTGGTGCAGTGAATTATTTTGGTGATAAAATAAATAGCGTTAAGAATCAGGAAACGGGAGAATATGCTTCTGTACCTGAAACGGCTCGATATTATAAAAAACAGGGTAATGGTTCTATCGTTGTGGGTGACGAAAACTATGGCGAAGGTTCCTCTCGTGAACATGCTGCTATGGAACCCCGTAATCTTGGCGTTAAGGCTGTTTTGGTTCGTTCTTTTGCTAGAATTCATGAAACAAACTTGAAAAAGCAAGGTGTTCTTGCACTTACTTTTGTCAATGCTGCTGATTACGAGAAGGTGCTTGAGGATGATAGAATCGATATTATTGGGATAAAAACTTTAAGCCCGGGAAAACCTCTTCAAGTGGTGTTAAATCACGCTGATGGGAGTAAAGAAGAGATTATTGTTGGCCATACTTTAAATCAAAATCAAATTGAATGGTTTAAAGAAGGTTCAGCCCTCAATCTTATCCGTAAACATAATAGATAATTAACTATTGCAGAAGGTTCTCCATTGGAGAGCCTTCCTTTTTTATATGAAACGAATACCGATATTTCGGTACAATACCGATATTTCGGCACAAGCTATGACAATTTTTAATCACAAATTGACCCATAGGGTCATGATTAAAATAGAGTTATGTGCCCCATATCACCGAATTAATTAATTTTAAATACACTAAACAAACTATGAATAATAATAAAATTACATGGACTAAAGTTGATGAAGCACCGGCTTTGGCCACTTATTCGCTGCTTCCAATTGTAAATGCTTTTACTAAAGCAGCTGGCGTAGAGGTGGAAACTCGTGATATTTCATTGCCGGGTCGTATCTTGGCCAATTTCCCTGATTATTTATCAGAAGAGCAAAAAGTGGAAGATGGTTTGGCTTACTTGGGTAATCTGGTGCAAAAACCAGAGGCTAATGTGATTAAATTACCTAATATTAGTGCATCTATCCCTCAATTAAAAGCAGCAATAGCTGAGCTGCAAGCCAAAGGATACAATTTGCCTGACTATCCTGAAGAACCCAAAACTGATGAAGAGAAAACACTGAATACGCGCTATGCTAAATGCTTGGGTAGTGCTGTAAATCCTGTTCTCCGTGAAGGTAATTCAGACCGGCGTGTAGCTCCTTCTGTAAAAGCTTTTGCACAAAAAAATCCTAAAAAACTTGGCCCTTGGTCTGCCGATTCAAAAACACATGTGGCTTGGATGACCGATGGTGACTTTTATGGTAATGAAAAATCTGTAGTCTTTGATAAAGAGGATGCCGTAAATTATGAATTTGTAGATGCAGAGGGTAACGTAAGTCTTCTTAAAGAGAAAATGCCCATCTTAGAGGGTGAAGTTCTCGATGGCACCTATATGAGTGTTAGCGCATTGCGTAAGTTTATTGCGGAACAAATTGTTGAGGCAAAGCGTCAGGGTGTGTTATTTTCCGTTCATTTGAAAGCGACAATGATGAAAGTCTCTGATCCGGTTATCTTTGGCCATTTTGTTTCTGTATTCTTTAAAGATGTTTTTGAAAAACATGCCATTACTTTTGAAGAATTGGGTGTTAATCCTGATTTAGGCTTAGGTGATTTATATAAGAAAATCGCTAATTTGCCCACAAGTATTCGTCAGGAAATTGAAGCTGATATTGATGCCGTTTATGAAGATGCTCCTGCATTAGCAATGGTGAATTCTGATAAGGGGATTACTAATCTACATGCCAGTAACGATATTATTATTGATGCATCAATGCCTGTGGTGATTCGCGACAGTGGAAAGATGTGGAATGCTCAAGGCAAGTTGCAAGATACTAAAGCAATTATTCCTGATCGCTGCTATTCTACTTTTTACCAAGAAGCAATAGATTATTGTAAAAAGAATGGTGCTTTTAATCCTGCAACCATGGGTAATGTTGCCAATGTTGGTTTAATGGCACAAAAAGCAGAAGAATATGGTTCACATGATAAAACTTTTATTGCTAAAGCCAAGGGCACTATTCGTGTTGTTAATTCAGCCGGTGAGGTAGTACTTGAACATCAAGTAGCAAAAGGCGATATATATCGGGGATGCCAAGCTAAAGATATTCCTATTCAAGATTGGGTTAAATTAGCCGTTAATAGAGCACGTGCCACCGGTAATCCTGCTGTTTTCTGGCTTGATAAAGAGAGAGCTCATGACGCTCAAATGATTCGTAAAGTAGAGAAATATCTTAAAGATCACAATACTGATGGCCTTGAAATATTTATTATGAGCCCCATAGAGGCAATGAGATATACTTTGCCTCGTGTTACCAAAGGATTGAATACAATCTCTGTTACAGGGAATGCTTTGAGAGATTATCTTACCGATTTATTCCCGATTTTAGAGCTGGGATCTAGTTCTAAGATGCTATCTATAGTCCCCTTATTGCAAGGAGGAGGTTTGTTTGAAACTGGTGCCGGTGGGTCTGCACCTAAACATGTGCAACAATTTAATGCTGAAGGTCATCTTCGTTGGGATTCTTTGGGTGAATTTCTTGCCCTAACAGTATCGCTGGAACATTTGGCAAATAAATACGACAATCCAATGGCGCTGTTGCTTTCTAAAACATTAGATAAAGCAGTAGCTAAACATCTTGATAATAAAAGAGGCCCCTCGCGTAAAGCCGGAGAAATTGACAACCGTGGTTCTCATTATTATTTAGCTTTATACTGGGCTGAAGCTATTGCAGCACAGGAGGAAAATGCTGCTCTTAAAACCAAATTTGCTGAGGTTGCTAAGAAATTGCTAGACAACGAATCTATTATATTAGAAGAAATAGCCTCTGCTGAAGGTAAGCCTACTGATATTGGAGGTTATTATCAACCTGATGATGAACTAGCTTCTAAGGCAATGCGCCCCAGCACTACTTTAAATGCTATTATTGATAGTATTTAGTTCCATAGTTTTGATTTGTGATATTGCTTAAAATTATTTTTAGCTTTAATCACTGCTTAATTAGTAGTAAAATAGCTTAATAAATAGCATCGGGTTTTTTAACCTGATGCTATTTATTGTATAGTATTATTTTGAAAGTTTATCGTTTGTTGTTCTTAATATGTGAGGTAAATTTGTTTCATTATTATGGATGCTTAAGGTGTTATTTCAGACCTTGTATTATTGATATTACTAATGGGGAAAGAAATATATGTTGGTAGTACATAGTATCTTAAATAGGAGTATGATTATTTTAATAGAGAAATATAAATTAGTATATTGAGAGTGGAAGTGTTAGTAACAAAAACTTCCTAATTAAAGTTATAATGAAGTTTATAAAAAATAGAATAACGCAACTTTTTAAAATTCAATACCCAATTATTCAGGGGGGTATGATTTGGTGTAGTGGTTGGGAATTGGCCTCGGCGGTTTCCAATGCCGGTGGACTTGGTCTTATTGGAGGAGGATCGATGAAAGCTGATATCTTTAGAGAGCAGATAAGAAAATGTAAAAATGCAACAACAAAGCCTTTTGGGGTAAATATTCCTCTTTTGTATCCTTATGCAGAGGAACAGATTAAGATTGTTATCGAAGAAAATGTGCCGGTAGTATTTACTTCTGCTGGAAATCCTAATAAATTTACTTCATTTTTAAAAGAAAATGGAATTATTGTAGCTCATGTAATTGCTAATATGAAGTTTGCCAAAAAATCGGAAGAAGCAGGTGTTGATGCTATTGTAGCTGAAGGTTTTGAGGCCGGTGGACATAATGGACGGGAAGAAACGACTTCTCTGGTATTGATTCCCTCTATTGCCAATTCTATTTCTGTGCCTCTTATCGCTGCAGGGGGCATTGCCTCCGGTGCTGCTATGCTTGCAGCGATGGCTCTGGGTGCCGATGGGGTGCAAATGGGAAGCAGATTTGTTGCGAGTGAAGAATCTTCAGCCCATAAGGCATTTAAAGATAAAATACTTGAAGCAAAGGAGGGGGATACTCAGCTTCATTTAAAGAAAATAGTTACTGTTCGTTTGTTAGCAAATGATTTTGCCAATAAGGTTGCTCAAATGGAGCAAAATGGTTCTTCAGCAGAAGAATTAAGTCGGGTACTTGGAAAGGGGAGAGCTAAGAGAGGAATGTTTGAGGGTGATTTGGTCGAAGGTGAGTTAGAGATAGGGCAGGTTGCTTCAATGATAGACTCAATAAAACCTGTAAAACTAATTATTGATGAAATAATTGAAGAGTTTCAAATTAAGTTGAATAGTTTATCAGAAAGATATAGAGAAGGAATATAGTTTAGTAATTTAGAATATAATATCAAACTTATAAAAACACAGAATATGAATTTTGAATTAACAGAAGAACAAAAAATGATTCGTCAAGCAGCACGGGATTATGCAAGGCGAGAATTAACAAAGGATGTTTTAGAAAGAGATGAAAATGCAATATTTCCTACACATCATGTAAAAGCTCTAGGGGAATTAGGCTTTTTAGGTATGATGACTAGTCCTGAATATGGTGGTAGTGGAATGGATGCCGTATCTTATGTGTTGGCAATAGAGGAAATTGCTAAAATAGACGCTTCGCTTGCTGTTATTATGTCTGTTAATAATTCATTGGTTAATTATGGTCTCGAAACCTTTGGAAATGATTTTCAGAAAGATAAATATCTTCGTCCCTTGGCAGATGGAACTTCCATAGGTGCTTTTTTGCTTTCCGAACCTGAAGCCGGTTCTGATGCTACTCACCAAAGAACTACTGCTGTTGATAAGGGGGATTATTATTTAGTTAATGGAACCAAAAATTGGATTACAAATGCTAATTCAGCCTCCACCTATATTGTAATGGCACAAACACATGCAGATAAAGGACCAAGGGGAATTAACGCCTTTGTAATAGAAAAAAATACTCCGGGTATCTCATTGGGCCCTCATGAAAATAAAATGGGTATGCGTAGTTCTGATACTCATTCAGTGATGTTTACTGATGTGAAAATTCCAAAGGAAAATCGAATTGGTGAAGATGGCTTTGGTTTTAAATTTGCCATGAAACTACTTAGCGGTGGTCGTATAGGAATTGCATCACAAGCTACAGGTATAGCCAGTGGAGCATTGGATTTGGCTATAAAATATTCACAGGAAAGAAAAGCTTTCGGAACGGAAATTTTTAACCATCAAAGTGTGGCCTTTAAATTGGCAGAGATGGCAATTAAGGTAGAAAATGCCCATAATTTATGTCTTAAGGCAGCTTGGCTGAAAGATCAACATAAAAATACCGACATGGCTTCAGCGATGGCTAAATGTTATGCCGCTGATATAGCTATGGAAGTAGCCACAGAAGCAGTACAAATACATGGTGGCTACGGATATGTTAAAGAGTATCATGTTGAGCGATTAATGCGTGAAGCTAAGCTTACTCAAATTTATGAAGGCACATCCGAAATTCAAAAGATTGTGATTTCCAGGGCATTAATAAAATAAGAAAAAATAAAAATAAAGTACGCATGCGTACTTTATTTTTATATCTTTACAGCATTGTTTTTTCTTGGTCTATTTTAGCAAACAGATTAATGCAATGGTAAGCCTTAGTATTTTGCAGCTTAACTTATTTGCTACTCGGTAGATAGGTAATAGATGAAAGAATTGGATTGAGTGAAATAGTATTAACACAACATTAAAAACTAAGAAACATGAACATTCTAGTATGTGTGTCCAATGTACCTGACACAACAACAAAAGTTAAATTTAATGGAACTCAGCTCGTAACCGAAGGGGTACAGTGGATTGTTAATCCATGGGACGAGTTGGCAATAACGCGCGCTTTGGAACTCAAAGAATCTGGAGCCGGTGTTGATAAAATCACTATAGCTACCGTTGGATTAGTTGGTGTAGAGCCAACTATGCGTAAGGGTCTTGCAATGGGGGCAGATGATGCTATTCGTGTTGATTCCGATCCAAAAGATGCTTTTTATACTGCCTCTCAATTGGCGGAAGTTGTTAAAGCAGGGAATTACGATCTTATAATGACTGGTTTTGAAAGTGCTGATTATAATGGAATTTCTGTTGGAGCTATGTTGAGCGAATTGATGGGATATGCTTCTGTAGGAGCTGTGTCAGCAGTTAATATCATTGATGGTAAATTACAAATAGATAGGGAAATTGATGGAGGAAAAGAAGTGCTTTCTGTGGAGACCCCTCTTGTGGTTTCTGTGCAAAAAGGAATTGCAATAGACCCCCGAATTCCTGCTATGCGAGGAATTATGATGGCAAGGCGTAAGCCCCTCAAAGTATTAGCTCCTGTTGATGCAGATGTATATACTGAAATAGTTGAAATTGAACTTCCAAAAGCTAAATCAGCAGTTAAATTGTTCGATGCTGAGGATGTAGCCGGTTTAGTCGATGCTTTGAGAAATGAAGCTAATGTAATTTAATCTTTAACACTTTAACACGAAAATATTATGTCAGTATTAGTATATTTAGAAAATTGGGATGGGAAATTTAAGAAAGTAAGCCATGAATTACTTTCCTATGGTAAAAGTTTGGCAGATAAAATGGGTGTTTCCATGTTTGCCCTTTCCCTTGGTGCTGTTGATAGCAATGAGTTGGAAAGTTTAAAGGCTTTCGGACCGGAAAAAATATTTATTGCAACCAACGGCTTTGAAACTTTAGATAATGAAGTATTTGCCGCGGCCATAAGTCAAGCTGCAGAAAAGGAAGATGCTTCAATGGTTGTCTTTTCGCAAGATAATGTTGGAAACGCTTTGGCAGGTCATGTTGCTGTAAAGTTAAAAGCAGGATTGGTATCTGCTGTTTCTGCCTTACCTGTTAGTTTTGATCCCTTTATTATAAAAAAGAAGATTTATACCAATAAAGTTTATGGTCATGTGAAAGTTAATACTGATAAAAAGGTATTAAGCTTGTCAAAAAATACTTACGAAATAATTGAGAATCCAGGAGCAGGAGAGGTAGAAGAGTTATCTCTTGATTTGCCGGTGGCTAAAACTAAAGTAGAGAGTGTTGATAAGGTAACAGGGAAGCTGCTTCTTACTGATGCCGAATTAGTTGTTTCTGCTGGTAGAGGACTTAAAGGGCCCGAAAACTGGGGAATGATTGAAGAGCTGGCTCAAGTTTTGGGTGCTGCAACGGGATGCTCTCGACCTGTAAGTGATGAAGGCTGGAGGCCTCATACAGAACATGTTGGTCAAACAGGGAAAATCATTGCTCCCAATTTGTATTTGGCAATAGGAATTTCCGGTGCTATTCAACATGTGGGAGGAATTAGTAATTCTAAGTGCATTGTTGCCATCAACAAGGACCCTGATGCTCCTATCTTTGAGGTGGCTGATTATGGTATTGTTGGTGATGCCTTTAAAGTAGTTCCTGAGCTTATCAATGAACTTAAAAAAGCTTAAATTGTTTTTTTATTAAGCTAAAGTTTAATTTATCGTAAAAGGCATCTATTAGCATAGGTGCCTTTTTTATTTTATTACCTTTGTATTATGAGAAATAAATTTTTTTTAAAGATAAATAGTGCAGTCGTTTTATCTTTATTGCTAAGCATGATGTCTTGTACTAACCACAAGCAAACTATTCGTGAAAATTTAAACTTGGGTGTGAAGGCAAGTTATGCCGGTAAATGGAGTATTGCCATTAAGCACTTTGATACGGTACTTGATATGGATAGTACTAATACGGAAGCCTATTTGGATTTAGCTAAAGTATATATTGGAAAACGCCAGTACACCAAGGCAATGAGTTTTTTGAATAAAGCAATTAATATTGACCCAAAATATGGTGACGCCTATTTGTCAAGGGCAAGATTATACACAATTATAGGGAATAAAGAGGCTGCCTGTAAAGATTATCTGAAAGCACAAGCTAATGGTGTTGAGAATTTATATAATTACACTAAGTTTTGTAAATAGTGATATCCTTATTGCTCTTGTATTATTTTCTATAGATGCATATCTGTTGAGTGCTTTTTTATATTATTTGTTGAATGTAATTAGTTGTTAATTGTTGGAGAATTCCATCATCTTGTATTATTTATTTTTATAAATATTGTAATGTCAGAAATACCACATTCTTCTGGAAATATCGGAACTTTAATGGTGGAAGAAACTCAGAATAAGCAGAATTATAAGCTGCTTGTATTGGCAGCGATAGTAGGTTTTGTAGTGGGTGGCTTTGGTGCTGTATTTCGTCTTTTGCTGGATTGGATAAGTAAATTTAGAATAAACCTATATGCTAATATGGGTGTGGATGGTATTTCCGCTTGGGTGTATGCTATAGCTTTTGCTGCAATTAGTATTATGATTTCGTTATATTTGGTTAAGAAATATGCTCCCGAGTCCTCAGGTAGTGGAGTGCAAGATATTGAAGGTGCTCTTGATGGCTTGCGGTCATTGCGATGGAAATGGGTATTGCCAATTAAGTTTGTAGCTTCCTTGTTTTCAATAGGTAGTGGTTTTCTTCTTGGGAGGGAGGGCCCAACCATTCAGATTGGGGCTAATATTGGTAAAATGATAAAGGATATTTTTAAAGACCCTGATTTTGACAACAATCCTTTAGTCTCCGCCGGTGCTGCTGCTGGTTTAGCAAGTGCATTTAATGCCCCATTGGCTGGGATTGTTTTTGTAATAGAAGAAATGCATGATCATTTTAAATTTAATTTTTATTCCGTATCGGCTATAATGTTAGCCTCTGGAATTGGAGATATTATGGTTAGGTTAATTGTTTCGGATTCGCCTGTTATTGATATGTCTGTTTATAAGTTGCATTATATGTCCGATATTTGGTTTTTTATTATTTTTGGAGTAATAATTAGTTTTGTTGGTTATGCGTTTAATAAATTATTGATAAAATCATTGGATACCTTTAGTCAAGTATTTAAAAATAAATTGATAATAAGTGCTTTAATTGCCGGTGCTACCATTGCTATTGTAGGGTATTTCTTCCCAAATATGATTGGGGGAGGTTATGATACAATAAGTGCCGTTATAGGAGACTCATTTTCGTTACAATTCTTAATTGTATTGTTTTTTGGCCGATTTATATTAGTGCTATTAAGTTATGGTACGGGTGTTCCAGGTGGTATATTTGCCCCATTATTATCTATTGGTGTTGTACTTGGTATGGCATTTGGATTATTGATGCAATATTATTTTCCTGAAACAATACAGCATCCAGGTGTTTTTGCAGTAGCTGGTATGGCCGGTATTTTTGCTGCTACAGTTAGAGCTCCTCTTACTGGTTTGGTATTGGCCATAGAAATGACTTCTAATTTTGAACTTATACTACCACTAATATTTACAACACTAACAGCTTCATTTCTTACTACACAGATGGGAAATAAACCTATCTATAACACGCTGTTAAAACGGACACTAGATCGTGAGGCTGCCGAAGGTAAAATAATTGATTATGAAAATTGATAGATACTCAACTATTGCCTATGATTCTAAATAGAATGAAAACAGAAATAGTTATTTACCGTTAATAATAGCGTCAATATTACGTTTGTTATCAGTGCGTTTTCCTTCAGTAGTATAAATAAATTCAATAAGATCTTTATAGCGTTCAACTACTTTGCCTCTTACCATTTTCATGGTAGAATTTAATAAATGGTTATCTTCAGTAAAGCCTTCATTTAAAATGCCAAAGGTAGCCGGTATCCACCGGTGGGGAAACATACGCTCATATTCTCCTTCGGGTAAATAACTGTTGATTTCATTTTGGAGCTTTTCGATGGCTGTCTTTGCTCCTTCTTTTGCTTTTATATCAAGACTTTGCTGTTTAACATAGTTTGATAATAAACCGTAATTAGGATAAATTAGTGCTACAGTATAGTTGTTTTGGTTGTTGTACAGCATAACTTGTTCAATAAATGGAGATTGTTCCACTAGCGCTTCTTCAATGCCTTCGGGACTGTATTTTTCTCCATCATTACCGATAAGGAGGCTTTTAAATCTTCCCATTACATACAAAAAACCATCTTTATCCAAATAACCCATATCGCCGGTATGTAACCATCCATCGCGTAGCGCTTCTTTGCTTGCTTCTTCATTTTTCCAATAGCCTTTCATCACATTTTCACCACGAACAACAATTTCTCCCTTTGTCCCAATTGGAAGTTCATTGCCCTTGTCATCACAGATTTTAAGATCAAGGTTTTTTACGAGAAAGCCGGAAGAACCAAGCTTATGCCTTTTGGGTGCATTGGAAGATATAATAGGCGAAGACTCTGATAATCCATAACCCTGATACATTGGAATCCCTATGGCATAAAAGAATTTTTGTAATTCAATATCTAATAAGGCTCCTCCTCCAATAAAGAATTCCAGCTTACCACCAAAGCCTTCACGGATTTTAGAGAATAATATTTTATCATAGAACCAAAGAAGGGGTTTCTTTAAAACCTTAAGTCCTTTTCCTTTGTCCCAGCCTATTCCATTGTAGTCATACGCTAAGTCCAATGCCTTGTTAAAAAGTTTCTCTACTTTAGGCCCTTTATCTTTTATGCCTTTTTCAATGTTTTTCTTGAAATTCTTTGCTAAAGCAGGGACGCTTAATATAAAAGTAGGTTTAGCTTCTTTTATATTCTTAGGAATATTCCTTAGCGTTTCCATTGGCGTTTTTCCTAGTTCTATTACTGATAAACTAGCCCCATTATCAATTAATGTATATAAGCCCACGGTATGGCCGAAAGAGTGATCCCATGGTAATATTAAGAGTGAAGAATAATACTCCGGTACGTCTAATAATGTTTTTGCTTGCTCTACATTAGCTGTATAATTACGATGAGTAAGCATTATTCCTTTTGGATCTGCAGTGGTTCCTGAAGTATAACTGATATTGGCAATATCATCTCTTTTTAGATTGTGCCATCTATTCTCGAAATCTTCTTTTTGCTTCTCGAAATTCTCATTACCGAGCTTAATCACTTTGTGATAGGTTATTTCCTCGCTTTCTGTTTTTATATGTTCATCATCAGTGATGATGATGTATTTTGTTACTTTAGGTATTTGTGTTTTTATTTTTCTGATTTTGCTTAGTTGCCGTTCCGAAACTACAAGCATACTACAGCCACTATGGTTTATTCTGAAAGCTAAATCTTCGGGCTCGTTGATTTTAACAGAGAGAGGTACATTGATAGCTCCAATATAGAGCATCCCAAGTTCTGATATTAACCATTCACTTCTTCCTTCAGAAAGTAAGGCAAGTCGATCTCCATGGTTTATTCCTAACTGCATTAATCCTACGGAAAACAGATAGACCTGTTCCTTGACTTGAGTATAAGTAATAGGTTGGTATTCTTTACTATTATGTTTTTCCAAAACCAAGGTGTTGCTTGGAAATTTTTTGGCACTCTTTTCAAAAAGTTGAGGTATTGTCATAATGTAGTGGTTTGTAATTTGCTTGGCTAAAGTACTAAAAAATGAGAAAATATTTTTTCATAAAAAAAGCCACCCACATTAAGTGAGTGGCTCAAGGAAATCGTATAAAATCTTTATTGAATCAAAGAGAAATCAACACGTCTGTTGGCATGATCATTTTTAGGGAAGAGTAAATATTTCTTTCCATTAGGCTCTAACTCAAATCGATCAGGTGAAATACTATATTCTTTGGTAAGAATTTCTTTTGCACGTTTACATCTGCGTAAACTTAAACCCATATTATATTCCTCAGAGGCATGCTTATCGCAGTTTCCGGAGATAAGTATTCTTGCATTTGGATTGAGTTTCATATACACAGCTAAATTAGTTAATGTATAATCGCCAATGGAATCAACCGTTGCTTGGTCATATTTAAAATAAATGGGGCTGAAAAATATTGCCGGTGCAGTATTTTTTGGTGGAGCAACAGCAGCCACAACCATTGGTTCACCGGTTGCAGAGTCAGGGCTTATAATTGCTATTCCCTGAAAGTTTACGATGGAGCCCTCTGGGCTGTCTAACTCTAAATCTCTACAGTTGGGTACTTTGTCGCCATCATCATCGGCGGTAGAGGTGTCACATGGATTAATCATGCTCTTTCTGGCACAGCATGCTTCCACAGAGTCCACATTATTACCCATATCGACCATTTTGTTTTCTATTGCTTTCAAATAATCAGGCTTGGGATTCCACTTATAAGCATCTGAATATTTCCCAAATGTATAATGAATTCCAATTGAAACATGGCTGTAATTATCTAATTCTGAAAGAACGACAGCTTTGGCGTCAAGATTATCAACAGGGGTATTGGTTAAGCCAATTTCTGTAAAAACGTCAAGGTGGTTGCTTATTCTATAAGCGACATTAACTCCTAAGTCGATACATGTTTTGTAAATCATTTGAGTTTTATTACCATTTTTGTCGTAACCCACATAGCCGATAATCTGATCGCTATTACTTTGGTCGCGTAATAGTGAGCGATATCCAAAAAATCCTGCACCTACGTAAATAGTAGCATTCCATTTTTTATTGTATCTATATGGAGCTACAATATTACTCATATTCATAGTAAAATCTAATTGAAGGTCTCGTACATTAGCCTTAAACCAACTTGATCCTTTTTGTGAGTACATTTGTCCCATGGAATAGTTTACTCTTGCTCCAAATCTAGAATTAAACTCTCTCCCTGCCTTAAGGCCAAACATCCAATTAAATTTGCCTTTCATCCCAGATCCCGGAAAATAAGTCTTTTCTGATATATCACCGTAAAATTGGTAAGCACCAAACATGCCCCCAATGTACCATCTATTGTATTCGACATGAGTTGTATC
>WGCS01000227.1 GCA_015493685.1 Bacteroidales bacterium | reverse complement strand
TTTACAGTATAAAATAAATACTAAATGTATGATTTAAGGGTATTGTATAAATTTACTGATAAACAGGTAGAAAAGTTTGCATCTAATTCTTTGTTGCTTGTAGATACATGGTATTTACTTTTAGAGTTAGGTTTTGAATCTCCTAACAGTGTTAGTAAGAAGATCAGAAGTTTGAATGCTATTTTAGGAGATTTAGTTGTAATTCAAAAATTAAAACAAAAACAAAATATAGTAATGTTAAATTAATAGTATGGCTTTAACTAACGAACAGCAGGCAGTATTTGATGATTTAGAAAATTTTATAAAATCACAGAAAAATTATTTTGTAATCAAGGGGTATGCCGGAACAGGAAAAACTTTTTTAGTAGATTATTTTGCTGAAAATTATACCAAAAATTACAAGTTAGCAATAACAGCGCCAACTCATAAAGCTTTAAAGGTTATGAGGAGAAATGCCATCGGGAAGTATAGTGCAGAATTTCGCACTATCCACAGCTTGCTTGGTTTAAAGGAGCAGATTGATGCTTATGGAAATCAGCGATTTGTTCAAGATTATAAAGATGATGCAAGTGTGAATGAATATGATATTATAATAATTGATGAGGCATCAATGGTATCAGATGAGTTACTAATTGGGAGTAAATACAACACCGGATTGTTTGATTACATAGAGTTGTATGAAACAAAAGTAATATTTGTAGGCGACCCTGCACAGATTCCGCCTATTGGGAAAACATTTTCTTTGCCATTTGATAGTGATTGGATAAAGAATTACTCAGTAAAGGTTGGTGAGTTAGATAAGATTGTAAGACAGGCAGAGGGAAATCCTATCATTGAGACAACAATGAAAATTCGTTCAGCACTAAAAAGAGATATTGTTTTACCAATTCGGAAAGATAAAACAGATTCAGCAGGACACGGAGTAAGATTTTTAGGGGCTGGAAATAAAAAAGAACTGTTGCAGTTATTGGAAACTTACTTCACATCAGAAGATTTTACAAACGATGCAGATTATGTAAAGATAATAGCATGGAGAAATAAAACTGTAAAGGCGTTTAACAAGCTGGTCAGGGGATTTTTATTTGATAACTCTAAAAAGATACAGGTAGGGGAAAAATTAATCGCTAACACGCCAATTTTCCACTATGACGAAATGGGGTTAGAAAGAATATTATTCAATACCAATGATGAGTTTATGGTAGTTGGGTATGAGTATCAGTCAGTAATGTGGCAGAATGTTAGTTTAAAAGTTTACCATACTACCGTATTGGATGAAGAGGGGAATACAAAGTACATCAATATTTTGCACGAAGATAGTCAGGACGATTATCAGGTTATTATTGACTATATGGTAGAGAGTGCCAAAGCTGAAAAGAAAGGCTCATACCAAGCGGCTCAGAAGTGGCAAGATTTTTACAGATTTAAAAAAGAGTTTGCCGATGTAAATTACAATTACTGTATCACGGCTCATAAGTCGCAGGGAAGTACCTATGAAAATGTATTTGTATTAGAGAGTGATATTGATGCTAACAGAAAAGTTTATGAGCGAAATCGCATAAAATATACAGCATTTTCAAGACCGAGTAAAAGATTATTTATAGTAGATTAAATTTATTAAATAAAACTGACATTTATCATTTTTTCAAAAAATAAAACTTGCACAACTTAAATTTTATTCTTACTTTTACATTGTAAAACAAAAACAAAGCTATGAAACAGTTAAGAATTTATCAAGAGAGGACAAATTTATCCAATAGTATTAAATTGTCCTTACAAATTTCAGAAATTGAATTTAAGTCGGATGGTGTAATTGGAATTGAATTAAATTTGAAAGATTTAGACGAGTTAGAATCAACAGTAGAGTTGGTTAAGTCCGTAGCACCGGATTCAGAATTTCAAGTAAAAGAAAATGGAGTTTGGTTTTCCTACGGATATTCAAATGAGGAGTACAGTAAGTTTAAGGTAGATATTGAAACCTTTGGCGGAAAGTTTACAGATGTTGGAGATTTGGATGCAGGATTGTTTAACCTTGTGGTAAGAGAGTCCATTGATAATGATAAATCGGATGGCGGTTTCCCATTATCCAAGTCAGCTAAAAATAGAAAATTGGCGAGAGTGTATAAGGTATTGAATAAGTATTTTGGAACATTGCACACTCAATATTACATCAGAAATAAGTAAAACATTAACAGTAGGGTTTGGGTACATCATTATCCAAACTCTACACAAATTTGGAATTATGGGATATTATAAAGATATTTGTATTGGTAACATAGCTGAGGTCAATACCGATGATGGAGAGAAAGTAGTAGAATTTTCAAGGGTAAGTGAAAATACTTGGCGTGCTTACAAGTTTTCCGGATACACAAAATACTTCCCAAATGGTTTGGCAGATTTTGTGTGCAATAGTAGTTTGGATCATATTTTGAAAAGACTATCAAAAAGAAAAGGAATAAGTATAATAGATAACAGATGAAAAAGTTTGTAGTAGGTGGATTGTTTGAAAATTACGATGTATGCGAGTTTGAGGAAATCAGGAGATACAAAAGAAGAAAATTTGCAGAAGATAAAATTATGTCGTTACCGATAAAGTATTTGGAAAAGTTCCATAGAATTGTATTAACCGAGTTTGATGATTGGGGCGAGATAATTAAGATTGATGTATATAAGGATGGAATCCTTATTGAGTCAGTCGAAACGGATTGTGAAGACAGTCCGTACGGGCAAAGTTGTTTATACTGAGTCCGACAGCTATGTTCTTACATACAACAGTTATTCGTATGTACGGTGTTATTTAGACCGTTAGTCTAAATATGAGGAGAATTTTTGTACCATTTTCGCACCAAAGAAAAGCAAAATGATTCCGATTAGCGTACAGAGTTTAGGTAGTAACTCGATACATTTAAACCCTGCAAGAGTGTTTTTTAGATTGGTTTTAGCATTCATTCCTTACTTGTTAAGGAATTGCAGGGTTTATTTATTGATAACGGTCAAGAATATGAATAGTAGCGATTAGATAAGCACAGAACTTGAATTATGAACAAACAATATAAACATACACAAGCCTTGAATTTAGCACTTACTCGCTATTATTTATAGATTGTGTTATAAAAGGTTTTTGATATGCAATTCAATTATAGAACTAAACAATATTTGAAAGAAATGGAAGCCGTGTTAGTAGAAAGTAAGTATAAGATATTTACTATTAATTTTAGTACAATGAAGGCTTTTGTAAACAAGCAAGATAGATATAGAAAAAGAAACGGTAAATTTTGTAATGTTGAACATCATTTTGGTAAATGGATTTCTTTTACAAAAGACGATGTGAGATATGGAAAGCAAAATTACACGGCTTATGATAGTAGTTTATACGGATTAGAAGAAATAAAAGGAGCACGAACAATAAAATATTTAAGCAAAGAAGCAAAAGAAAAGATACTTGATGAATATAAACGGTCTTTGTAAATGTTTTATAACGGCTTTAATGTATGGTTAGTGCGACCATAATAGCACAGAACTTTAATATTAACCGCAACGCTTTTTCTTTTTAGGCGTTGGAAAAAAAACAAAATAAAATGTATAAGTATTTAACAAAAAAATTAGAAAACACAAAAGGAACGCATATCGTTGATATTACGATGATAGCGTTTGAAATTCTTAATCACAGTAAAAGTGAAATTATTGAAGACTTTGGATATTTGGAAATTAAAGAAATATGCGAAGTTTTAGAATGGGATTACGAAAAAGCGGAAAGTGTAATAAATGAAGCTTTTGAATTTGAAGAAACTATTGATGAAATAATGTATAAAAATGGGCGAACTGGATATTTAGCCAAAATACATAAAGAAATTCCAAATTTAGTTAATGGAAAAACATTTATGTATTCAGAAGGTCATTGTAGAGTAGCTTATATTTATGCTCATACAATAGCAGAATTAGTTGATAAAGCTGTTGAAATAGGAAATGAAATTGATAAAAAGGAAAGAAAAAGAGCGTTGGAAAAAAAAGAAAAAGAAAATAACGCAAAAGCCAATGAAAATGACACAATCCAAAAGCATTAACTATACATTGTGTTGTCAGCCGTTTTTATTCTTATCAGTTTGAGTTTAGTTTTTAATGGCTGACAACGGCTACTTGTATGGTTAGTGGCGTGATAAAATTACTACATTTTCGGTTATGCACCAAATTTCGTTTAATGAAACTAACTTTGAGGTTAGCAATTAGTAGCCATTAACTATACAAATTGTTGGCAACTGGCTTTAAATTCATTTGTCTATTCTTTAAAAATATAGTTCAATAAAGGGTCATTTCCGTTTATGATATCAAATAGTCTTAACTTAATGATTTTATCAGGAATAATACCTTCGTTTAATGGTAATCTAGGAACATTTACAGATTCCCTTTCTGTACCTATTTGCATAGCTAATTTTGTGTTTTTTAGTGCTGTTGTTCCTCTTCCTGGATGCGTACTGTATGTGCCTCCTGTTTCTTCTCCTATTATGGTTGCTAACTTATTATGTTTTACAACTGCTAACATTTGTGTTGTTGCAGATGCACAACGACCATTTGTAAGCATATAAATATTTGCATTACTAATATTATTAGTTGTTTTTGGTTTTACGGTTATTGTTCTATTTCGTCTTTTATTTAAGTCATTATTTTCATAAAAATTAACTTCTTTATCAATAATATAGGATAATATATGTTTAGTACATTCAGGATTTCCTCCTCTATTCCCTCTTAAATCAAAAACTACTGTAC
>WGCS01000226.1 GCA_015493685.1 Bacteroidales bacterium | reverse complement strand
TGATTTTTCCTATAATTTTTCAACTAAAAATTCAAGCACAATTAGCCTGAAGTTTTCTTACACTGTCACCATCCATTTCAATTTTATAACTGCTATGCACAAGCCTATCCAATATTGCATCTGCAACTGTATCATTATTTAAATAATCATACCAACTGTCAATTGGTAACTGTGACGTTACAATTGTTGCACTCACTCCCACTCTGTCCTCAATTATTTCAAGCAAATCATTTGCATCATCTGAACTGAGAGGATTTATCCCTAAATCATCAAGTATCAATAAATTAAACCTGCTAATACGGGCAAGATGCTTCATATAAGTGCCATCAAGTCTTGCTAATTTTAATTCTTCCATTAACCTCGGAACACGATAATATCTTGCTGTATAGCCGTCACATATCGCCCTGTATGCCAATGCCTGAGCTATATAGCTTTTACCTGTGCCCGTGGGACCTGTTATTAAAATATTTTGCTTTCTCCTTAAATATTCTCCTGCAATCAAGCTAAGCATTAACGATTTATCAAGCTCTCTTTTAATGCTGTAATCAATATCTTCTACCCTTGCATTTTTCTCTTTTAACTTTGCCATTCCAAAATTTCTCTTGATTTTTCGGTTCATCCTTTCAATATGTTCCGCCTGAAGCAATTGAACCAATCGCTCTTCAAAGCTCACATCCAAATATTTCGGATCATCCAACTGACGTTTTAACGCTGTGCTAAAACCGCTTAATCCAAGTTGATTTAATAAATTGTCTAACAACATGATTCCTCCTTTTGATAATATTTTTTGCCTCTTATATTGTAATGATTTTTTAATACTTCCGTGTTTTTTTCAGGCTTTTTCAGATAAAATTTGTTTTTTAATATAGATTCTATGCTTTTTACACTATATGCCCTTATCTCACACGCTTTTTTGCAAGATAACTCTATTTCCTTTTTATCCCATTTCTGACTTAAATTCAGTATTGCTATACAAGTCCTATAACCTTGCACAGGATGAGATTTTGATTCCATTATTTCCTTCATTAATCGGGCTGTATTAAACCCTATTGATGAGCCCCAATTTAATATTCTCCCCGGACTCCAGGTCTCTTTCCTATATTGATGCTCAGGCGGCATATGTTCATCCAATGTTGATGCTCTGCCTTTTTTGAATAATCTCGGATGAACTGTTATTAAATTGCCTTTGCTATATATTTCCACTGTTGTATTGGAATACCAAACATCAACTTTGGATTTTATATAATTATATGGCACCGAATAAAAACTTCCTTCCACTTCCACATGATAATCAAGATGCACTGTCCTGAGTAGATAATCTCTATAAACATACCTTTTCGCAGGAAGTGGCAAAAGTTCCGGTCTATCAAGCTCAGAAAGCAGTTCTGACCTGCTTTTGCCAACACCTTTCATTATTTTATTATTGTATTCTTCAAGAAGTGGAGACATAGCTTTATTTAATTCATTTACACTAAAAAATACTCTGTTTCTTAATTTAGCCAATATCCACCTTTGAATACCTTGAACTGCTTGTTCAACCTTTGCTTTATCCTGGGGTTTTCTCGGACGAGCCGGTATTATTGCACAGCCGTAATATCTTGCCATATCTGCGTAGCTTTCATTTAACTTCAATCCCTTTTTGCTATTTTCTATTACTCCTGATTTTAAATTGTCAGGAATTATTTGCTTGGGAACTCCTCCAAAATATTCAAATGCAAGTGTATGGCTTAATATAAATGACGATTGTTTCTGACTATCTGTTGCATGAACAAATACTGCCGCTGATGCTCCGAGTGCTGCTACAAATATTTGAGCCGGTGTTGTCTCTCCTGTTTCAGGGTCAGTGATTTCCATTGTTAATCCTGAATAATCTACAAACATTGTCTCTCCTGCCCTATATACTTGACGCATAACAGGATTTAATTTGGATATGTAATCCTGGCAATATTTTTTGAACTGGGTATAGTTATAACCTTCAGGATTGTTTTCTTTATACTCCTGCCATAATAGTAGCCATGTAATACAATTTCTACCTTGAAACTTTATAAATAACTGTTTAAATCTCCCATAACCCCTCTTTAAAAAAGAGGGGAACTATTTGATTACACCACACAAAGTCCCCCTTTGCAAAGGGTGATACAGGGGAATTTCAAAAGATAAATTGAATTTTCAAGATTGTTTTTGTATAACACCTTTTTTACGGATTTATCTTGATATATACTTAAAATCTGGCAAAGGGCGT
>WGCS01000225.1 GCA_015493685.1 Bacteroidales bacterium | reverse complement strand
TATATAAAGAAGAGCAGAAAAAGAAGAAGCTTCAATAGAATGTCAGAAAAGTTCGGGACACTCTAGAAAGGAGGTATTCCAGCCACACCTTCCGGTACGGCTACCTTGTTACGACTTAGCCCCAGTTACTAGTTTTACCCTAGGCCGCTTCCTTACGGATCACAGACTTCAGGTACCCCCAGCTTCCATGGCTTGACGGGCGGTGTGTACAAGGCCCGGGAACGTATTCACCGTATCATTGCTGATATACGATTACTAGCGAATCCAACTTCACGAAGTCGAGTTGCAGACTTCGATCCGAACTGAGACCGGCTTTGGAGATTTGCATCCACTCGCGTGGTAGCTGCCCTCTGTACCGGCCATTGTAGCACGTGTGTAGCCCTAGACGTAAGGGCCGTGCTGATTTGACGTCATCCCCACCTTCCTCTCGGCTTACGCCGGCAGTTCCCCTAGAGTCCCCGGCATTATCCGCTGGCAACTAAGGGTAGGGGTTGCGCTCGTTATGGGACTTAACCCGACACCTCACGGCACGAGCTGACGACAACCATGCAGCACCTTGTAAATAGTCCCTAAGGAAAAGAATATTTCTACTCTATGCAATCTACATTTAAGTCTAGGTAAGGTTCCTCGCGTATCATCGAATTAAACCACATGCTCCTCCGCTTGTGCGGGCCCCCGTCAATTCCTTTGAGTTTCAACCTTGCGATCGTACTCCCCAGGTGGATCACTTAATACTTTCGCTTGGACGCTGACTGTCTATCGCCAACATCGAGTGATCATCGTTTACGGCGTGGACTACCAGGGTATCTAATCCTGTTCGCTCCCCACGCTTTCGTGCATTAGCGTCAGTAACAGCCTGGTAAGCTGCCTTCGCGATCGGTGTTCTGTAGCATATCTAAGCATTTCACCGCTACATGCTACATTCCGCCTACCTCGTCTGTACTCTAGTCCAACAGTATCAATGGCAGTTTCTCGGTTGAGCCGAGAGATTTCACCACTGACTTATAAGACCGCCTGCGCACCCTTTAAACCCAATAAATCCGGATAACGCTTGCATCCTCCGTATTACCGCGGCTGCTGGCACGGAGTTAGCCGATGCTTATTCATATAGTACCGTCAGCCTCGAACTCGTTCAAGGGTTTCTTCCTATATAAAAGCAGTTTACAACCCATAGGGCTGTCTTCCTGCACGCGGCATGGCTGGGTCAGACTTGCGTCCATTGCCCAATATTCCTCACTGCTGCCTCCCGTAGGAGTCTGGTCCGTGTCTCAGTACCAGTGTGGGGGATAATCCTCTCAGAACCCCTAAACATCACTGCCTTGGTAAGCCGTTACCTTACCAACTAGCTAATGTTACGCATGCCCATCTTTAACCGCCGGAGCTTTAATCATTTGTCAATGCTGAGTAATGATGTTATGTGATATTAATCCCAATTTCTCAGGGCTATCTCTCTGTTAAAGGTAGGTTGCATACGCGTTACGCACCCGTGCGCCACTCGTGTACTCACCGAAGTGAGCCTTACCGTTCGACTTGCATGTGTTAAGCCTGCCGCTAGCGTTCATCCTGAGCCAGGATCAAACTCTTCATTGTATAAAATAAATTTTAAATGTCTTGAGTATAATCCCGTTCTCTTCTTTTTGTTTGACTTCGCTATCGAAACTTCTTTCTTAATTTACTGCTCATTTCTTTCAAAGAACTTGGACTAATGTTTCCCCGATTTTAATTCGGTTAAAAAAAGCGGCTAATCTCTCTCTTGCAATTGAGATACCCACTCCTGTTTCTTAATCCTGTTTTGTCTCGAAATTAACTCTCATTAATCTCGCTGAACTTTTCCCCGTTTAAGGGGCTGCAAAGATAAATACTTTTTTCTTCTCTTTAACATTTATCTGCAAAAAGTTTTAATAAACTTTTTCGCTTCCTCTTCTCCCTTTTCTCTCCCCTTTTTTGCGACTGCAAAGATAAACCTTTTTCCTCCTTCTCCAACAATTATCTTTAACTATTTTAATAAACTTTATTCGCTTCATTATCCCCTCTCTTCTATCCCTTCCAAAGCGGCTGCAAAGATAGATACTTTTTCTTCACATACAAGCTCATTCCTTACTTTTTTTGCCTTTTTATTGATGAATTATTTTACACCTTGATAATGTGGTATTTCCATCAGAAAATATTTATATAAACAGTGCTATTTTCTATTATTTAGTAAGAATTATATGATTCTCTATGGAAATTTTCACTTTTACATGGCTTATTCTATTGCCAAATTGATTTATATAAATAAAACAACTGCTAATTAGTTTATAAATATACTCTACTCTTAAACAAGAAACGATAAAAATATCTTCGCATTTCAACTTTTTTTATTGGTCAAACGAGCTAATTGCCGCCATTGACTCCTTAATTCTAGAGTCCATATCTCCTGAAACAACAATATAAGGATATGAATAACGTTTCAGACTTTTCAAATATAGCTCAAAAAGATAGTCTCTTCTATTTGCATCGGTTCTTAAAATATCATATTCCCAAGGAATATCAGGCTTAGTAAGTATATAAAGGTCGAATTCTTGCTTATTTCGTAGTATTTCTACTTCTTTAGGAATATGTTGAAACTTGTCTTCAGCCCAAATTTCTATAGTTAATATCTCAGTATCACAAATTATAAAGTCTTTTTCTTCTTTCTGATGGCACAAATTATATTGTTGCTGCGCTATCTTTATCAAATCATCAAGTTTACATTGGGTATAATCATGAGAAATAAAATATTCCCTGGCATATTCCGGAAGCATTTTAGAACCCATGTATTTGGCTAATGCTTTTGCAAGAGTAGTTTTTCCACTTGATTCCGGTCCTAAAATGGCAATCTTCTTCATAATAATAGTCTTCAAAAAAAATGAAATTTAGCTCAAATCATACTCTTATATAATAAGGTGTAAAATATACCAATATAACACATCCTAATTGTCATCCTTTGACAATGCTTTTTGCCAGGAATAATAACCCATAAAAGCTAAAATAAGGAAAACAAAATATTGCAAACCGGTAAATCCAAATCCTTTAATAAAATATAAAGGTACTGATACTACATTAACTGCTATCCAGAGTATCCAACTTTCTAGTTTTTTATTTGCCATCATCCACATAGCTGCAAAAGCGGCTCCTGTGGTGAAAGTATCTAAATAGGGCGTTATCTTTCTTAACTCACTAGCCTTTCCTGATGAAATATGCTCGCCTATATACTGTATCGTAGAGACAAAACCCCTTTGAATTGAAATTACATCGAAATGAATATAAACTGCTAGAATAAACGCAGAAGAGACAATAAAAATAACAACTGTTATAATATAATCTCTTATACTTGACCTTGTTATAGCACTATGATCATCCTTTGTATTGACGACTTTAACCCACATATACCAGCCATAGATGCTCATTAATGTATAATAAATATTAATAATTAGATCTCCATATAATTGCCAACGGTATAAAAGAAATATATACATCCCTGTACTTACAATGCCTGTCGGGAAAACAAGTATATTCTCCTTCTTGGCATAAAATACGCTTATAATTCCCAAAAGGGCAGCAGTAAATTCCAAAATAATATATATTGCCGCAGTATTTTGATAAGGGGCTGTAAAAAAATCAATCAATTGTTCCATAATACTAATTTTGATGTACAAAAATAATAGGAAAGCTTATCTCTTTTAGATAAATTTATCACTAATTAAATAAATAAAATCGTAAGCGTACGGCCATCCACATATTGTAATATTAAAAAAAGCTTCTGATTTTTGCTATCCAAACAATACAACAATAATTATGTTAGGATTAGGAACAGAGCACACGTATTATTTTTATTTATCACCTGTAGATATGCGCAAAGGCTTTAAT
>WGCS01000224.1 GCA_015493685.1 Bacteroidales bacterium | reverse complement strand
GGAAAAATATTCTTATTGTTGGCTGATTGGGCTGATTATCGCTAATTTTTTTCTCTCAATATCAATATTCAATAAAGGGAAATATATCCCAAAAAAATAGTGTTCCAAGTAGAATCTATCTATTCCATTTCACTATTGTCTGATAAAAACAGAACGATGAAAATTATTATCAAACAAGCTTACCACTATCAGTCATAAACTTATATACTTATTACCAGCAACTTACATCAATTCAAGACAGACAGAGGAAAAATATATTGGTGGCAATTAATTAGTCCAAAAGGGAGGGATAATAGTACTTAAACCTCAACTAGCCTTTAATTATATGGATTCAAGTTTAGATGAAGTAATTTTATCGGACAACAGTAAAATAATATTAATTTTTCTAGTTAATTTTATACTATTTTCGCAGCCTTTTTTAAATACACTTTTACAATAGATAAAGCCATGATAAACGTAAGTAATTTAAGGATTCAATTTGGCAAAAGAGTTCTTTTCCAAGAGGTTAATTTAAAGTTCACTCCGGGTAATTGCTATGGTGTTATAGGAGCCAATGGAGCAGGGAAATCCACATTTTTCAAAGCAATAAGCGGAGAGTTGGAACCCACCTCAGGAAGTATTAGTATGGCCCCGGGAGAACGCTTATCAGTGCTGAGCCAAGACCATCATGCTTTTGATAAATACAGTGTTTTGAATACCGTTTTGAAAGGCCATAACAAATTATGGCAAATAATGGAACAGAAAGATGCCTTATACGCCAAAGCAGATTTTAGCGATGAAGATGGCATTAAGGCAGCAGAATTGGAAGGTGAATTTGCTGATATGGATGGTTGGAATGCCGAAAGTGAAGCTGCCACCCTTCTCGGTGATTTAGGCATTAAAGAAGACCTCCACTATTCACTGATGAAAGACTTAAGCGGAAAACAGAAAGTGAGAGTGCTTTTGGCACAAGCTCTCTTTGGAAAACCCGATAACTTGCTCCTTGATGAACCCACCAACGATCTGGATATTGAAACCGTACTATGGCTGGAGAATTATTTGTCCAATTATGAAAATACAGTATTGGTGGTGTCACACGACAGGCACTTTTTAGATTCTATAAGCACGCATACCATCGATATCGATTACGGAAAAATTCAGCTTTTTGCAGGAAATTACAGCTTTTGGTACGAAAGTAGCCAACTGGCATTAAAACAAAAGGTTAACCAAAATAAAAAAGCCGAAGAAAAGAAAAAAGAACTTCAGGAATTTATTGCTCGCTTTAGTGCCAATGCATCCAAATCGAAGCAAACAACGAGTAGAAAAAAGATGATTGAGAAACTTAATATCGAAGATATTAAACCCTCAACACGAAAATATCCGGGAATAATTTTCAGTCCGGAACGTCAAGTAGGAAATCGCATATTAGAAGTTAGCGGACTGAAAGCAAGTGCTGATGGCAAAGTACTGTTTAAAGAGGTAGAGTTTTATACCAATAAGGGAGACAAAATTGCTTTTATCTCTAAGGATCCGAGAGCCATGACGGCCTTTTTTGAAATAATAAACGACAAGCAAAAGCCGGAAGAAGGAGGTTTTCAATGGGGACAAACCATTACTAAAGCCTATTTACCTTTGGATAATTCAACCTATTTCAGGAGTAGCTTAAGTCTTTTTGATTGGCTTTGTCAATTTACGACAGATACTACCGAGCTGTATATACGAGGGTATTTAGGAAAAATGCTTTTCTCCGGCGAAGAAATTCATAAAGCGGTAAATGTACTTTCAGGGGGCGAAAAAATGCGTTGCATGATATCTAAAATGATGCTTGTGAATGCCAATGCACTAATATTAGATACTCCAACAAACCACCTCGACTTAGAATCGATACAAGCGTTTAACAATAACCTTAAAAAATATCCCGGCAATATATTTATGTCTTCTCACGACCATGAATTTATTTCTTCGGTATGCAACCGAATCATAGAGCTTACCCCCAACGGTATTATTGATAAAATGATGCCTTTTGATGAATATATCAAGGATGAAAAGGTGATGGCTCTTCGCGAAAAAATGTATTAAAGTTTATACATAAGGGAATGTTGGGAATAACACATCTCATTTTTACCGTTGAAACATAAAAACGAAATTATATACTTTCTTAAAATCTTTATACCTACTTTTGTCATTATTCTATACTTATTAAACTTATGCTCTGCCGTATCAGTATTGATAATAAAGCACAGCAGATAATTAATACAATACGTAGCAATGTCATATAGGGAATCTATTTATAATACCGATAATAATGAAATTATCATAAAAATCAAGCTCCATTATCCCTTATTTTATCATCACATTATTAATTCCGCCAATTTTAATAATTTTATTAACGATTTCAACGGCTGGCTGTTAAGCCGTAAAGAAAAATTCCATTTAATTGAACCAAACCAACAAAAGGCCATAGAACATTGCTTGATTCTGTTGGCCAACGAAGGCTCTAAATTTGAAGATCCTCAAAATAATGGGGAATTTATCATCAATAAGCCATTCCATATTTTATGGTCGTTAATACGACGGGGAGAAAATGAAGCCTCCACCGATTTTTATTTCGATATGTTTCACTTACTGGAACAATTATACTATACCAAGTCCTACAATTCCCCTACTAAAGAAGAGCTTATAGATAAAATGAATTCTCTCTCCAAAGGGACCGACAAAGAGATAATTGCCCAACGCCAAGGTTCAAAAAATCGAATTATTAGAGCATTAGTTCATATAATTGAGACAAGAACTTCAAATAGCAAATATGCTTTCCCCAAAGGATTAAGCAGTCAAAAGAAAACAGCTTTAGTAAATCAATGGTGGAACGATTATCGGTTTCACCTACATTTTGCAGTACGAAACACCGAACAGCTTAATGCACTTACCGGAAATAAGTTACCCAAGAACGTTATTCAAAATTTTGAAAAAGGAAATCAAAAAGGCATCCCTATTTTTATCAACCCCTATTATTTATCATTACTAAATATTGAGGCAATAAATACACCACAGCAGCTTGATAAATGCATTAGTGATTATATCTTTTTCAGTGATGATTTAATTTCAAGTTTTGGGAAAATCAAATCCTGGGAAAAGGAAGACGAATTGGAGGAAGGCAAGGCTAATGCTGCAGGCTGGATACTTCCCAAAGGGGATAGTGTACATCGGCGTTATCCTCAAGTGGCTATTTTTATGCCCAAAGGAAGCGGACGAAGCTGCGCCGGGCTATGTGTTAGTTGCCAAAGGATGTATGGCTTTCAAAAAGGGCAACTCAATTTTTCAACGAAACAAAGCAAAACAACTGAATGTAACCGAAAGGAAGTGATGAGCTATTTTGCCAATGATACTCAGCTCCGCGATATACTTATCACCGGTGGCGACACCTTGATGAATTCCAATGCTTCACTCAAAAAAATCCTTGATGACGTGCTAAAAATGATTCAAGAGAAGCACTTACTTTGGCAAAGTAGCCATTCCAAAAATAAGCCCCTTCCTATACAACGAGTACGAATAGGAACACGCATTCCGGCCTACCTACCCCAGCGTATTAACAATGAATTGTCTTCGCTGCTCTACCAATTTAAAATCAAAGCCAAAAAATATGGTGTCGATCAATTTATTATCCAAACGCACTTTGAAAGCGCAATGGAACTCACTCCTGAAGTAAGTAAAGCCATTGAAATTCTACAAAGCAGTCAATGGCTTATTAGCAACCAACACGTATTTACGCTGGCAAGCTCACGACGAACCCATTCAATGCAACTCCGACGAGAACTAAACCTTTTGGGAATAGTACCTTACTATACATTTGTGGTAAAAGGATTCAACGAAAACAAAGCGAATTATGCACCCGTTGCCCGTATTGTACAAGAACATTGGGAAGAGAAACAAATGGGAATACCTCAAAATAATTATTCCAAAATACTATATCGTAATCCCGAAGATAATGCAAGAATACTTAAGGACATCTTACAAAAAGAGTCCATCCCTTTTTTCGCCAGCGATCGCAGCATTATCAATCTACCTGCTTTGGGTAAAAGCCTCAGTTTTCAACAAATAGGCATCAGCGCTGATGGCCGTAGAATATTACAGTTTACCCACGATAAAAAGCGACAACATAGTCCTCGGGTACACGAAAATGATAGTGTAATTATCATTGAAACAAAAAGTATTGCTGCCTATCTGCGACAACTTGCCCTAATGGGAGAGAATGTCAATGACTACAAAGGAATTTATACTTATTCCTCCAGCATTACAGAAGACATAAATCCACTTTTTCTATATCCAAAAGAGAAGTCATCTATAAAAAGCCAAAACTACATTCACAACATAAGAAAATAGACAACTATAAATATCAATACTAAATACTAAATATGAAACCTAAACACTTACTACTAAGCCTACTATTAAGCTTGCTACTTTTTTCCTGTCAAAACAAAACCAAGATATTATGCCATCGAGGATCAGGTATAGGTTTCAATATTAATAAAGGCGATAGCATTTACGAAAACACCATGGGCGCTGTAAAATTTGGCTTTGATAATTATGATGGAATAGAGATTGACATTCAAAAAAGCAAAGACGGTACATTATGGGTTTTTCATAATTCTAATTTTGAGATAAAAGACAGTCTATGTCCTATATGCATTCCCAATGCAACTGATAGCGAGATACTTATACTAAATACTAAATTACCTCCTTATAAAAGATTATCTCGATTGGAAGAAGTATTAAAGTATCGGAAATCACTCAACAGCAATCAATACATCTCATTGGATATCAAGGGGTATTTTGACACTGACTGTCTCTCAAAGCGAAATGTAAGTAAAGAATATGAACTAAATACGGCCAATGAAATTGTTCGTCTTATCAACAAATACAACTTACAAGAATACGTCATGGTAGAAACGGATTATTTAAGGGTACTTCAACGAGTAAAAGCACTTGACAGCACCATTTCTACTTTTGTATTGGGATATAATAATTTTAACCAACGTCTTGCTATTACCCAAAAAATTAAAGCTAATGGACTGTCTTTCAATATACATGATACCAGTTTAAGTCAAAAAGCCATTGAAAGGCTCCATGATAAAGGAATGAAAATTCAAGTCTGGACTATTAGCTCGGAAGTAGAGAAAAAAAAGGCGAAAGAAATGAAAGCCGATTTTATTCAAACAGACCGCTAGGAAAATAGATTTTATTCTACTTTTGCAAAATAGATTGCAGCCGGTAATAAAAATCAGCCGGTAATACTTCATAAAAAGCACATTATACATTCAATACCATTAACAACCAATAAACAATATACCCATGAAACAGATACTCGACAGATTTATCAGCTACGTTAAAATACATACAACCTCCGACCCTGAAAAAGAGCAATGCCCATCCAGTAGCCGACAATTTGATTTAGCCAATAAACTAGTTGATGAGTTGAAAGAACTCGGTTTAGAAGAAGTAGAAATAGACGAACATGCTTATGTAATGGCTACTTTGGCAGCTAATACTGATAAAATATTACCAACTATCGGCTTTATTGCCCACATGGATACCAGTCCGGATTATAATGGGGCACATGTTAATCCACAGATTATTACTAATTATGATGGGAAAGACATTCCTTTAAATAAGGAAAAAACCTTGAGTATTCAATATTTTCCTGAGATATTAAATTACAAAGGAGAGACTATTATTACCACCGATGGGGAAAGCCTTTTGGGAGCTGATGACAAAGCCGGTATTACCGCTATTGTATCGGCAATGGAATATCTTATTAATCATCCTGAGATAAAGCATGGAAGAATCCGCATTGGTTTTACTCCTGATGAAGAGATTGGTCGTGGTGCCGATTTATTTAATGTGGAGAAGTTTAAAGCCGATTGGGCTTATACCATTGATGGTGGAGGAGTTGGAGAATTAGAATATGAAAATTTCAATGCTGCCGGGGCAAAAATTAATATTAAAGGTAAATCCGTTCATCCGGGCTATGCCTTTAACAAAATGATAAATGCATCACTGATTGCCAGCGAAATAGTAGCGGCACTTCCTAAGGATGAGACTCCTGCTACCACTGAAGGTTATGAAGGCTTTTACCATTTGACAAAAATAAGCGGTGATGTTAGTCATGCTCATCTGGAATTTATCATCCGCGATCATAATATGGAAATCTTTAATAAACGGAAAAAAATTATTGAAGATTTATGCCAATCACTCAATGAAAAATATAAAGAGAACCTTATTGAGCTTCAAATTGAGGATCAGTATTATAATATGAAAAAGAAAATTGAACCGGTAAAATACATTGTGGATTATGCTGAGAAGGCCATGCTCGAGGCCAATATAAAACCCCTTATCAAGCCCATAAGAGGAGGTACCGATGGGGCTCAACTTTCGTTTAAAGGTCTTCCTTGCCCCAACATATTCACCGGCGGACATAACTTCCATGGTCCTTATGAATACATTCCTTTGGAATCGTTGGTAAAAGCCACCGAAGTTATTGTCAATCTATGTAAAATTATTGAACAAGAGGAAAAAGTAGTAAAAGAAGATTTATAAACCGCAGTAATTAAAACGACGATATACTGATAATAATTTAATAGCACATCCCATTGGGCCCAATGCCCACCGTTTTAACTTTAATAATAACAGCCTGAGGATTCATTATCGTCATGCTACCCGCAGAGGTAAAATCAGGGGACTCAAATCCATAGATATTGCCATGGCAATCGCCTGCAATACCATAAAAACTCTTGGTAGAAACAGGAAGGCTGTCCATCTGCTCCCGATTTAAATCAAAACGATAAAGCCCGGCAAAGCCATAACCGCCTCCAATATATACCGACTGTTTATCTTTAGATAAAACTAACTCGGCCGGATGCTGCTTGGCAAATAGCGGAAATGATTTTAGTATTTTAAAATCAATAAGGGAGATTTTTACTAATTTACTACTACTGTGACCAATAACATTCCAAGAAGCATCATATAAAATCTTACCACGGCACAGCACAAAAGCAATACTGTCGCCCATGGATACAATATCCATTGGTGCATCGCCTACATAAAGGGTTTTCTTAAGAATGCCATTGTTAATATCAATGATGCTAAGAGTACTATCCGTTTTAAAACCACCACTATTGCAAACAAACAAATTTTGCTTATTGAGCAATAAATGTTCCGGTCCATTACCCACTGCAATTCTCTTTACTATGGTATTAGTGCTTAAATCAAGGGCTACTATTTCGCCCTTATTCCCCCAGCAACTCACATAAGCCCTATTTCCCTCATTACTCATATAACGTGGCATAACAACATTCTTTATTACAGCCAGTTCTTTTAGGGAGTTAGCCTGCGCCACTTCAATTTTAGAAGACGCATTTACCAAACAATAAATTTTGTCCTTATACCGATATACCGATTGCAATACATCACCAAGACTACGGTTATTTACCTGCTCAAAAGCCTGATTAATAAGCCTGTCTTCTTTTGGATAATAAACTGACAATGAAGCATTTCCAAAGCCAAAAGCCCCCTCATTACTAATATATAATACTTCAGAGGTATTGGGTAATATTTTTGTTCCGTTATTATCCTTCTTGCAAGCAGCAAAACCAAGAATTCCTGCTATTATAATTACTAAACTAATTTTACTTCTCATTTGCTGTTAATTTGTGATTATTATTAAAAAACACGCGCAAACTAAACTCATAATTACCTAATGGCATAGCATAATCGGGCATTGGATGATATACCTGATTCCATATATTGTTCCAATGAAAGAGAAATTGCCACCGTTGATTCCATATTTTAGCTTTCCACATTAAGCCAATATTTGCCAAAGAATAAGCCTTTAAAGCGCTCAAATTATCAGAGCGAGTATAACGCTGTCCTTCTATTTGTTGGTTATAATTGACCATAATATTTTTATAACTTAGCTTTAGAATAACATCTCCTTGATGAAGAGGCACTAGTATTAACTGCTTATGTATATTTTCTAAAGATTCATTGTCGCCAATTTTTTCAATGGTAGAATGAGTATAGCTATAAGCAGCCTGCCATAGAAATTGCCATTTTTTAAAATCATGAACATACAATGCTGAGAGCTCCAAACCTCTGGCCCAGACTTCCTTTTTATTGTACGGAGACCAAATGCCCTCCACCGGAATCCATTGAATTAAATTAGAATAATTGGTATTAAATACTGTTGTTCCAATATTAAACTTTTGCTTATTCCATTTCCTTTTATAAGCAATATTAAGCTCTTCACCCAAAGAAGACTCATCTTTTAATAAGGGATTTCCCTTGGCCATTCCATCCACCCAGTATAAGTCATTAAAAGTGGGGATACGATAATTTTTTGATAGATTAATATTAAAATCGAAGTTGCCTATATTATTCCAATTAATACCCAAAGCATAAGTCAAAGGAGTAGTTGCATTACGCACATATTCATTCCGTAAACTTGCTTTCACAGAAAACTTATCACCCCAAAAAGAGCTATAGGCCAGAAATAAGGCTGCCGCATTCACAGTCGGATTCACTCCATTGTATTGCAGCTGTTTGGATTTCCCTTCTTCATAGCGATTATTAAAACCCAGCATCAGCTGATCTCGCCTACGAAATTTACGTATAAATTCCAGTTCCGTAATATTACTAATACTACTGTGCTTACTTTTTAAATTAATTTCCGAATCTTGATACAGCAAAGAGGAAAATAATGTTGCATTTCTAATATTTACTCTATATTTCTTTCCAAAATACCCCCATGCCAATTGAGTTCGCAAGGACTTATTCTCTTGCTGCTTTTTCGAGACAAACTTACTCATTTGCGGAGGAATATTCTGATGGCTATTTTGCCACCACAGAAATGTTTTCATCTGCTGATTTTTATTCAGAAAGAAAGTATTCTCCTGTAAAACACCATATTGAAGTTGTTCTGCATTTTTCTGAAACTGCTTTGGATGAGCAAATTGCTGGGTATTAATAAAAGGAAAATTATTTTTTGCAGTGGAATAATACAGCTTTAACAAACTTGAAAGCTTAGTATTAGAATACTTAATAGCGCTGCCAAACTTATATTGGCCGAAACTACCCATGGCAGAATGCAAGCTTGTTTCAAGTCCCTTGTTAAAACTCGGTTTATTGGACAGATGAATGCTTCCACCCATGGCACCACTTCCAAACAAAGCACTACTTCCACCCTTATGCACTTGAATATCGTCAACCAAAAACAGAGGAAAAAGACTTAAATTGAAACCCCCGTTTAATGGATCTTGCAGATTGATACCATTCCAAAGAATGGCTGTATGATTTGCATTAGTGCCACGCATTCCCACATTACTCATTCCATTAAAACCATAGGTTTTAATATTTATTCCGGCCAAAGGAGTAAGTATCGTATTCAACTCACCGGTATAATATTGATTTATCATTGATTTATCGAAATGAATATTATCATTGGAACTGGCATACACCAATCTATTGGCCACAATATCTACCCTTTGAAGTACAAGAGTATCCTCAGGTAATTTTTGTGCCCACAGCGTCGTTCTTATAATAAGCAATAGTACCAGCAAAAATAAATTTCGCACACCTTAAAGTATTGCAACAACGGGAAAAAATAGAAATCCTACTTCGCTTTTTCTCCGAAAGCCATTGTTAGTATTAGCAGGAAGGCAGGTCTTCTGACTTACTCCAATCCTCAGCAGTCTTCCCCTTTGTTTGGGACAAAGAGTGACATCATTGATGAGGCATGTAGCGCTTACAGCAGCGGGAACTGTTTAGGATTCACACCTAATTCCCTTCAGTATAGTATAGAATACTATACCGCTCATTATTGAGACCTTCCCAGACAAAAGTACTCATTTTTCTTACTCCCTGATATCTATAAGAAATAATTTTTTCGTTGATTTATCCTCTCCAAAAAGATATTCTCTCATCCTAAATAAGTCCTAACTATTCACCTATTTCATTTATTGCAAAAAAGAGATGACGGACGAAAGGATAACAAAAGTTAAAATATCATATTAATAAAAAAAGAGACTAATTTTTTTTAACTTTGTAAGCTCATCAAAAAAGAGAAACTTATGTCTAAAACTAATAAGCACAGACCAAAAAAAAGAACATTGAAGAATTCTTTTATTCAACAGATTATCAATGTATTTGCCCATCATCCTCATACTACATACAATTACAAACAATTGAGCAGAGTACTTGGTATTGGAGATAAATCCTCTCGCCAATTGGTACATGATATGATGCTTAAATTGGAGAAAGACAATGTTATTGAGCAGGTTCAGAAAGGAAAATTCAGGTTGCAAGAAAATCATATTGAGGATTTTGTAAAAACCAAAGTTATTGAAGGTCAGGTAGATCTTAAGAAAACTGGGAAAGCCTATGTTATCACCGATGAGCTAAAAGAAGATGTATTTATTGCTGCCAATAATACTTATCATGCGCTTAATGGTGATACTGTTAAAGTGCGATTATTTCCCAAAAGAGGCAATCATAAAATAGAGGGACAGATAATAGAAATTGTGGAACGCAAAAAGCTGCAATATGTTGGAGTTATTGAAATTAGTAAGAAATTTGCTTTTATGATTCCTGATAAAGAAAGCATGCCTTATGACTTCTTTATACCCCTCGACAGCATTAATAATGCACAAAATGGAGATAAAGTATTAGTAACTTTTGTCGATTGGCCTGAGCATTCACGCAATCCCTTTGGCAAAGTGATAAAAGTACTTGGTAAGCCCGGCGATAACAACGTAGAAATGCTTTCCATCGTTGCCGATAATGATTTCCCATTAAGCTTCCCCAAGCAAGTGGAAGAGGAAGCCAAGCATATTGAAAACAAAATATTTCCCAAGGATATTGCCAAGAGAAAAGACTATAGAGACGTTTTTACCTGTACTATTGACCCTGCAGATGCCAAAGATTTTGATGATGCGATTTCTTTACAGAAACTGGAAAATGGCCATTGGGAAGTAGGAGTACATATTGCAGATGTAACACATTATGTAACACCAGGTTCTGCATTAGATAAAGAAGCCTACGAGAGAGGGACATCTATTTATCTTGTTGACAGAACAATACCCATGCTGCCCGAACAATTATCGAATTTGGTATGCAGTCTTCGCCCCAATGAGGAGAAACTTACTTTCTCTGCTATTTTTGAACTTGACGAAAACGCAAAAGTGCATAAAGAATGGATAGGGCGAACAGTAATAAAATCGGATCGACGTTATGCTTATGAAGAAGTACAAGCTATGATTGATGGTGAAGATGGGGATTATAAAACGGAACTATTGAAGCTCCATCAACTTTCTTCCAAGCTACGTGAAGAACGCTTCAAAAAAGGAAGTATTAATTTCAAATCTGAGGAAATACGTTTTGACTTGGATGAAAATGGGAAGCCCCTTAGCGCTCATGTAAAAGTTCAGAAAGAAGCCAATTGGCTCATTGAAGATTTTATGCTCCTTGCCAACAAGAAAGTGGCAGAATATGTAGGGATGAAAAAAACAGGCAAAGACCATAAAGCTAAAACTTTTGTTTATCGAATCCATGATGTTCCCAACCAAGAAAAGCTTCAACAGTTTTCAGAAATGGTAAATAAATTGGGTTACCATATTAGCCTTAGCTCACGCAAAAGTTTTGTGTATTCCATGAATCGCTTGCTTGATGATATTGCCGGCAAAGGAGAAGAGAAACTAATAGAAACCGTATCGGTTCGCACAATGGCCAAGGCGGTATATTCCACCCATAATATTGGCCATTATGGTTTATCCTTTAAATACTATACGCACTTTACTTCACCCATCAGACGATATCCCGATATGATGGTTCACCGCCTATTACAGCGCTATATGGACGGTAAACCTTCCGTTGATGAAGGAGAATATGAAGAGTATTGCGAACATGTTTCTGAAATGGAGCGCAAATCATCACAAGCTGAGCGTGAGTCAGTTAAATACAAACAGATGGAATATATGCTCGATAAAGTAGGCAAAGTATTCGAAGGGAGCATTTCCGGTGTCAGCAAATGGGGTCTCTTTGTGGAAATTACTGAGGTAAAAAGCGAAGGGCTGGTTTCTTTGCAAAGTATTGCCGACGACTATTACTATCTCGATGAAGATAACTACCGTATTGTTGGAAGAAGCTTTGGAAATGAATATCGGTTGGGAGATAGTGTAAAAGTAAAAGTAAAGCAAGTTAATTTAATGAAGCGTCAAATGGATTTGGAAATAGTGAAAGAGAATACTAAAAAATCCTAGCTGCCATATAAATTATTATTTCCAATCTCCCTTTGAAAAAAATAAAATTAATTTTATTTTTTTCAAAGGGAGATT
>WGCS01000223.1 GCA_015493685.1 Bacteroidales bacterium | reverse complement strand
TTGAGTAGTATTATTTTGGGTAAGCCGGGAATAAGCAGAGCTCTAACTCGTACCTTTTTCCCGGTTTATCCTCCCTTTTCAAATTCTTCTACAAGAATTCTTTTCGGGAAATTATCTCTCTTTATTTAATTTGGGCGCGGGAATCAACATCAGAATTGTTAAAAATCATAGCAATTACAAAGATTGATGCAGAAACAATAAAAAATGTTTTTAATGAGCAGAAATTAAAAGATCTAGAAGATTTAATTCAATACAATTCAGCTATTGAGGAAGGTATGGAATTTATAGTTACCCGGAATATAAAAGATTTTCCAAGAACAGATGAACTTATAATTATAAAGCCTGAAGAATTAGTAAAAATAATTGAAACTGCTAGTAAGAATACATAGACAAAACAAAAGGGTTGCAACATCTTATCACTTTTTCAATCCTTTATTTGTGTTTAGAAATTGGAAAAGAAGAATTGAGAAATATAATGGATTGTAGTAGAATGCTCCAAAATACATCCATGTATTTTGAAGAACAAATTTTGAATTCCATGCCTTGTACAATCGCTAACAGCGGCGATACAACATTTTGCTGGATGGTTTTCAGGGATAAGCTATAATCCTATCCAAGAAGGGAATGAAACAATGGGTACCGTTAGAAAGCCCGGCAACGAAGCAAAACGTCGCATAGCCGCGAGACGTTAACGGTAATCCGAGACTTTTGTTTTGTAGTGCCTTGCCATCCGTGGCAAGGCAGGAAAAGGTTTATGAATAGATAATCAGTAAATTTGTTGATTATTAGGTAAGAATATCTTATATTATTGTAAGAACATCTTACTGGAGGTAAATATGTCTATTTTAGAGGTAACTAGTCTTTCTACACGGGGGCAAGTGGTTATACCTAATAACATAAGGGAAAATTTGAAACTCCAACCTGGCACAAAAATGATAATCATTCAAGAAGGCAATAATATACTACTTAAACCAATAAAAGCCCCCAAGCCAAATCAATTTAAAAAAATTATTGCAATAGGAGATAGAATAAGAGAAGAATTGGATCTGAAAGAAAGTGACATTAACACCGCAATAAAAAAAGTAAGAAAAAATAATGCACATCGTAGTTGATACCAATATTCTAATTTCTGGTATATTCTTTGGTGGGAAACCAAGAGTTTTGCTACAAAAATGCTTCTCTGATGAAATACAAATGGTGTGTACTGAAGATATTTTTATAGAATATATGGAAACTATAGACAAATTAATTGAAAAAACCGGAAAAAGTATTAAATCAGAAATTGAGCCCATTTTAATAGGAAACCTGGAGTTTATAGAAAATGTTTATTTTGATTCTTATTCCCGTGATCCAGATGATGATAAATTCATAAACTGTGCTAGAAGTGGAGAAATTGAGTATATTGTTTCAGGAGATAAAGATCTTTTAATATTAGAAGAGATAGGAAACATTAAAATAATGAGTGTTTCACAATTCCTTAATAGTTTTGGTGGTTATGAGGAGGGATAATATGGCAATAATGAGACTATGGCATGGTAAAGTCTCTAAAGAAAAGGCAGATGACTATGAGAAATTAATGATAAATAAAGCAGTCCCTGATTATAGTTCCGTCGATGGTTTATTAAAGTTATATTTCCAAAGAAAAGAAGAAAAAGAAATAACACATTTTCTCCTTATAACAATTTGGGACGGTATAGAATCAATAAAGAAATTTGCAGGGGCTGAACCCGAAATTGCAAAATATTATCCGGAAGATGACGAATATTTACTGGAAAAAGAAAAATACACTACTATGTATGAAGTGTTCTATGAGAAGTAGAATATGGATAAATTTCTTCAATAAAGGGTTCTTCAAAATCCATCCATGTATTTTGAAGGGAACACTATAAATTCTATATCTCGGACAACCGTTAACAGCGGCGATACAACATTTTGCTAGATGTTTTACAGGGATATGCTATAATCCTTTCAAGGACAGAAAATTTCCAGGGTTACAATTAGAAAGCCCGGCAACGAAGCAAAACGTCGCATAGCCGCAAACGTTATCTGCAATGTTTCCATTAAGAAATGCAATCATAAATACAAGGAATAGAATAGAAAAGTAATTGTAGATCATAAAAAGGAGTTAGCATGGATCGAAAGTATATAGAATTAGCAATTAACAATATAACTAAATATGGAGATACAGATATATTGGTAGTGTATAATTGATTGTGTAAATTGCTCTTGAATAAAAAAAGAGTGGTGCATAAACTCCAGATAATTAACGCAAAATTAATATCAGGGAGAGAATGCACCATGAAAACTGATACAACCGTAACAGAAGTAAAAGCGATTTTCAAGGAGATTA
>WGCS01000222.1 GCA_015493685.1 Bacteroidales bacterium | reverse complement strand
GGTTTTTACTGTTCAATCACATAAAAACTTTATTATTAAAACAAAAGAAGTTAGTTCCTATATTTGCTTTTACTAATTGCTAATGTAAAAGTTCTTTAGCTTCCATTGTTTTATAAATTCGACAATAGGTTAGGAATAGCAATTATTGCATATTATTTATCTTACTACTATTTTGTAGTATGTAAAGTAAATTGCTTGTTTATTCTTTTATGTCAGTTAGTTAACTAATTTTAAATAGATGAAAAAATCAATATTATTTGATATTCATCCCATGTATTCTATGGAGATTCTTAAAGTGAATACTTCGTATAAAAAGGTGGATGAGATTATCGAGCACTTAAAAGAACGGATAAGCGAAAATCCGGAAGGCGGATTTATTACTGTTTTTGACCATTATCAACATACTCAGGGAATTGGTGGTAAAATTTTGGATAGTATAGTAGCCGTTAAGAATTTACTATTTTGTTTTGGACATTCAATTGGCAGTATAGAAATAGTAGCTTTTAGACCTAAATCAATTGCCATTGTTGAGACTAAAGCTAGTTTTATCCTTGAATTCCTAGAGACTCCACGCCCAGAGGTTAATGCTTGGGTTCAGTCGTGGATTAAAGAAATTGAAAATAATGTGTCCTAAGGGTAGATGCTAACTATTTTTAGGAGAGCCTTTGATACTAGGGCGTTGATAGTATTAAATCACTTGGGGCAGCCACGAGATATTCTCTGCTACCCCAAGTGATTTTTATTTTACGTGTAACTTTTTAAGGAATCCTCTCGTCTTAGACATACAATTTTTACAAAGCATGTTTTGTTTTTATTAATGTATTATCTTTTTATTTTATTATCATGAGAAAACTCCTTATTATAAGTCTATTAATATCTTGGATAGGATTGACTGCCCAAGAGAATAAAACCTATTTTTTCCCTACCGATGCTTATTCAAGCATTGTTTCAGGTAAAAGAATCAATATTACCATCGTTAATTCTGACAGCTGCTATGTATGGGTGAGATCAAAAAATTATCTTCCCAAGAAATTCTCCTATTCTATCAAAAATGGAGTACTGAATTTGCAAGCTAAAGGTCTCAAAAACTCAAGTATTGATGTCGAATGCGGAGCTCCTGAATTTAAAGAAATATATATGAGTGGGGCAGGTGATATGTCATCTACTAATGTGATTAAGGGCAAATCTCTTTATCTAGAGTTGAGTGGCGCTTCCTCTGCTAAATTAAATATGGATTATAAACAGCTAAAAGCTAAGCTGAGTGGCGCTTCCGATGCCATAATAAGCGGGAAAGTGGATAGCCTTTATGTTAAAAGTAGCGGAGCTAGTGATTTAGATGCTTTTAAAGCAAAGAATATTTATGCAAGTGTTCAAGCAAGTGGCGCCAGTGATGTTAATTTAAATACGGATAGCATTATTGTGGCCGATTTGAGCGGTGCCAGCTCACTGAAATATAAAAAAGATCCCAAGTATAAAAATATTAATTCCAATGAATCTGTTTGGGTCGAAAATAACCACCCGGGTATTTATGTTAGCGAAGATAAAGATACTGTGAAAATGAAAATTGGGAGAAAAAATTCGCAGATTATTATTATCGATAAAGGGGATAGTGTAAGAGTAAATGCGGAGGAGTGGGAAGAGGATCATTCGTTTAAAGGAAATTGGTCGGGTGTAGAATTAGGGATGAATGCTTACCTTACTCCCGGTAATTCAATTAATATGGATAAAAAGTATCAGTATATGGAGTTGAAATATGAGAAGTCTTTCAACTTCAATATTAATTTCTTTCAACAAAGTTTCAATATTATTGGGGAGCATTTTGGAGTGCTCACCGGTATGGGTTTGCAGTGGTATAACTATCGATTTTCAAACAATACTATACTGACAAACGATAGTAATAAAATTGGCGGTTATTATAATACTGATACTAAACGTACTTATAGCAAAAGCAAATTGACGGCAAGCTATTTAGTGATTCCAATTTTGTTTGAATATCAAACCAATCCTTTCCATAATACCAATAGTTTTCATATTTCAGCAGGTGTAATTGGAGGAGTTCGTTTAAGTTCACATAGTAAACAGGTATATAAAACGGGAAATAGCACCAATAAACCCAAAGTATATGATAGTTTTTATTTGCAACCATTTCGTCTTGATGCCACCGCTCGTATAGGATGGGGTCCTTTAAATATTTATGCCAATTATTCTATTATACGAATGTTTAGAAAAGGTAGAGGGCCGCAACTATATCCTTTTACTGTGGGTTTAATTCTTCCTTTCACATAGAAAAAAGCGATAAAGACCGCTCTGTAAGAGGCTTAATTCCAATGAGGAATTAAGCCTCTTTTATTGTCCGCCAAATAAAGCTCTAAATACTTCTTCAAGACGACTATAACCTTCAATGATAATTTTAAAATCTCTTTGATGGATTCCTTTGAGGCTATATTTGGAGAGATAAATTTTATCAAATCCCAGCTTTTCAGCTTCATGAATCCGTTGTTCGGCGTGATTTATTGATCGTACTTCTCCTGTAAGTCCAATTTCAGCGGCAAAACATACTTTTTCAGGGATGGGAACATTGTAATTTGAAGATAAAACGGCACAAATTACCGCTAAATCAATGGCAGGATCATCTACTTTAATACCACCTGCAATATTCAGAAAAACATCTTTGGTGCTTATCTTAAAGCCGGCTTTCTTTTCCAATACGGCAAGGAGCATATTTAGCCTACGCGTATCAAAACCTGTGGCACTACGTTGAGGCGTGCCATATACTGCTGAGCTTGCCAAGGCTTGAACCTCAATAAGCATTGGTCTGCCTCCTTCCATTGTGGCAGAAATTGCTACACCGCTACTTGCCTCATCGCGTTGTGAGATAAGAATTTCAGAAGGGTTACTTACCTCTCGCATTCCTGTACTGTTCATTTCGTAAATACCTAGTTCAGAGGTGGAACCAAAACGATTTTTATGGGAACGTAATATACGGTAGCCATAGTTTCTATCGCCTTCAAATTGTAAAACGGTATCCACTATATGCTCCAATATTTTTGGACCTGCTATATTACCGTCTTTGGTGATATGACCTACCAAAAATACTGGGATATGACTTTCTTTGGCGAAGCGCTGTAACTCTCCTGTGGTTTCCCTAATTTGAGAAATACTCCCCGCCGTACTGTCAATTTTATCGGTTTGTAAAGTTTGTATGGAATCGATAACAAGCATGTCAATATCCATGTTGGCCAACTGCATAAATATTTCATCTGTGTGGGTTTCATTAATCACATAGCAGAACTCGTTTTCAATACCAATACGGTCGGCACGCATTCTAATTTGCTGTTCGCTTTCTTCCCCTGACACATAAAGTACCTTTAGACCTCTTGCTTTTAATGCTACTTGCAGTAATAATGTGGATTTGCCTATGCCCGGCTCTCCACCGAGCAATACCAAACTGCCTTTTACCAAACCTCCACCAAGAACGCGATTGAGTTCGGCATTTTCCATATCTATTCGGTCTTCTTGTGTTGGATTTAGCAAGTGTACTGCACGAGGTTTTTTTACTTTCTTCTCTTGTGATTTATTTAGCCACTTAGGTGATTTTTCTATGTGGATAACTTCCTCTATAATGGTATTCCATTCTCCACAGCTAGAGCATTTTCCCATCCATTTTGAATATTCCGCACCGCAGCTTTTGCAAAAGAAACTAGTTTTAGTTTTGGCCATAATTTTAAATTTTAGCGAAAATATATAATATTACTAATCCGAAAAATTCTTTTTTTGTTTAGTCCAATCTTTTTCTTAGTAGTGTTCCATAAATTGATTAGCACAAGGAATGATACTTTTTTCATTTTTGTTTACCATTTCCCTTTTGTAATTTTGATTAAATGAACTGTTATAAAATATACATAATAAACTATTTTGTTCAATTTGTTTGTAAAGAAGATAAACTATAGAAATACTGAAAAATAAGTTTAATTTTGCAAATTATAATTATACAATACAATGAAAATACATTTACTCTTAGTCTTTACTTTATTAGTTGGATATTCCTTTGCTCAGCAGGAGCGTGAATGTACTGCTGTACGAATTACCACTCCACCAAAGATGGATGGTAATCTTAATGAAGGGATTTGGTTAACAGGCAAGTGGCAAGGGAATTTTACCCAGCGTCAACCCATCGATAATTCTGCGCCTAGCCAGCCTACATATTTTAAAATTTTCTATACCGATAATTTCATTTATGTAGGGATAAAGGCGCTCGACTCACAAGCAGATTCTATTGATAGTCGTTTGGTACGCCGCGACAGGCAAGAGGGTGATATGGTGGGAGTTCATTTTGATAGTTATAATGATCGACGAACGTCATTTAGTTTCTTTGTTAATGCGGCAGGAGTAAAATCAGATGTATTGTATAGTAATGGAGGTAGTAATGAAGACCATGATTGGAATCCTATTTGGTGGGTTAAAACTACCAAAGATAATAAAGGTTGGTATGCTGAGATGAAGATTCCTCTTAGCCAATTAAGATTTTCAAAGAAAAATAATAAAGTGTGGGGTTTTGAAGTATCTCGATATATTTATCGTTTGGGTGAAATATCCTTATGGCAACCAATTCCCCGAACGGCTTCAGGCTGGGTGTTTAATTTTGGTAGATTAAATGGTATTAGAGACATCAAACCAAAGAGAATTATTGAAATAGCTCCTTATGCTACCTTGGGTTTCGAGTCTTTTGAAAAAGAAGAGGGAAATCCTTATGCTACAGGTAAAAATTTTATCTACGGTGGCGGCCTTGATGGTAAATTGGGGATTACCAATGATTTTGTGCTCGATTTTACCATTAATCCTGATTTTGGACAAGTGGAGGCCGACCCTTCCGAAGTTAACTTGACAGCTTTTGAAACCTATTTTCATGAGAAGCGACCTTTTTTTGTGGCAGGGAAGAATCTTCTTGATTTTAAAATTACTCCCGGTGATCATGAAGGAGCACGCGATAATCTATTCTATTCGCGTCGTATAGGTCGAATGCCTGAATATTACCCTAGTTTGCGACCTAATGAATATGTTGATTACCCTTTGTTTACACGGATTTTGGGAGCCATGAAAGTAACGGGCAAAACTAAAGGTGGATTTTCGTTGGGAGTAATGGAAAGCCTTACCAGAGAGGAAAAGGCTCCCATAAGTTATATGGGTAAAGAACGAAAGCTAAGCATCGAACCCATGACAAATTATTTTGCTACTCGCATTCAACAAGATTTTAATGGGGGTAATACTATTATTGGCGGTGCCTTTACTTCTACTAACCGTTTTATTAATGATTCAAATTTACTTTTTCTTCCAAAAGAAGCATTAAGCGGTGGGCTGGATTATACTCAATATTGGAAAAATCACAAATATTATTTTAAAGTGGATGCTGTTGCTAGTCATATCTATGGAGATTCTTTGGCAATGATTTACCGTCAAACATCGCCACAGAGATATTTCCAACGACCCGATATGGATTATGTTCATCTTGATTCCGGTATTACTTCAATGAATGGAAATGGTGGAAATATTACTCTGGGTAAACAGGTTCAGAGTGGTTTTAGCTTTTCTGTTAATACTTCGTGGCGTTCACCGGGACTTTCGCTTAACGATATAGGATATATTCGAAACGCAGATAAAATAACGCAATCGTTTGATGTTGGATATAATTTTACTATACCCAAATTGTTTTATAGGAGTATTAATATAGGATTAGTTCAGTGGAATGGTTGGAATTATGGTGGAGCATCTATTTTTAATGGTGGAATGGCTTGGTTTACAATGCAATTTAAGAATCAATATACTCTTGTAATGCGGTCCTCAGCCGATTTCAATGTTCATGATGATTATAAATTAAGAGGTGGACCAAGTTTTTATAATCCGGGCAGCGTTTCGTTAAGGGTAAATCTGGAAACAAATACTACCAAGAAATTCTATATGGATTTTGGTTTTCATCAAAAATGGGGTCAATATAATGCTTCCCGTCATAATTCATGGGATGCGGGAATGTCATATCGCCCTATCAATGCCTTGCAAATTGCCTTCGACCCTAATTTTTATACCGATAGAAATGAAGTGCAATACGTTGATCAATTATTATATGGCAGTACCAAACGTTATATTTTGGGAACGATTAATCAATCTACATTGATGCTTCGTTTTAGAATTAACTTGAATTTAACGCCGGATTTAACCATTCAGTATTATGCTGCTCCATTTATTAGTACTGCCAAATATTCTCAGTTCAAAAGAGTAGTAGAAGCCTCATCTTCGGATTATTATAATCGATTTCATCAGTTTACCAATGCCGAAATAACTTATGATGAGAATAGTGATTCTTATTTGGTGGATGAAAATAAGGATGGAGTAGTGGATTATTCGTTTGGTAATCCCAATTTTAATTTTAAACAGTTTCAGTCGAATTTGGTTCTTCGGTGGGAGTTTACGCCCGGTTCTGTACTCTATCTTGTATGGACACAAAACAAAACAAATTATAATGGCTTAGGAACTTTTAATTTCAGTGAGGATATGCATAGTCTTTTTAGTACTTATCCTCATAATGTGGTGATGCTCAAGTTTTCGTATCGGTTTTTTAATCGATAAATAAAAAATCCACCAACAGCTTTTCTATAGAAAAGCTGTTGGTGGATAATTATTGTTTGCATGCTAAGTCTATAAGGCCTTTTTCTTAAGGAGATATTTGGCAAAATATTTTGCTCCTTTAGCGTATGCTTCACCTACTCGTACACCCATGTCGTAATAGGCAGTCCCAGGTGATCTGGTGATGGTATATTTAGCTACCTCTTTTCCTGTTTTCTTGTTTACAAAAGTAATTTCCAGATTAACAAAGGCTGGTCTTGAAGTTATACCAATATTAAAGCCGGGTTCCATAAAAGTTGTTTTAACAATCATTTGGTAAGCGGCACTTTCGTTATTTTCTCTAGCATCCATACCTTTTTTCTCAAGGACATTGTTGAATAGGTCGGTAAATTTTGGGGCAAAATGTTCCTCCCTGTCAGCATAATAACTTTTTTTCCATTTCTCTCCTGCTCCCGGAGTTTTTTCTTCTGCTGCTTTCATGTGTTTGGCTATATAAGCTTTCTGTGTCATTTTGCCTACATGCATATTCTCGGGATACACAAATTTAATGTCAAGGCTACTTATCCCTTTAAGTGCTTTGCTATTACCTGAGACTAATTTGATCTTTTGTGCACTAAGCTGAATGCTAAGGAAAATAGCTAATGCTAGAAGTAATTTTTTCATAATTATTGGTTTAATTCATAGTTAAATATGTACACAAAGATATAAAGTATTGTGATTTATTAGGTAAGTAATGTGGGGGTATTTTTAACATACTAAAGTTAATAGGTATTAAAAATTAGTAATCTATAGCTTCGAAGTAAAAAAATTAATGATATTTAATTTTTTCTTTTTATAAAGCGTGTTTGAAATGC
>WGCS01000221.1 GCA_015493685.1 Bacteroidales bacterium | reverse complement strand
TCTTTGTGAAGAGAAGCGTAGCGAAACAAAACAAAGAGAACGAAGGCAAAAATATGCAATCGTTCTCAAAGTTTATTCATTACTGTTTATATTTATCCTCTAAAAATTGCATTTACTAATTGAACTTAGGAAATATGAAAATAGAAACCTTATTTAACTACCTTTGTTTTATTGTTAATATAAGTTTATATCGTCAATGAAAAACAGGATTTTCTTTATTTTCTTTATTTTATTGCAATTCGGTCAGTATGTGTATAGTCAAGACACCACTTATGCCAGAACCTTAATGCTTACATTAGGTTCACCGGTTTATGGTGGAAGAGGATACGTGGGAAATGGGAATAGAAAAGCGGCAGATTTTATTGCCAATCAATTTATAAAGGATGGTTTATCTCATTATGGGTTAGATTACTTGCAAAGGTTTAATTTTCCAATTAATACTATACAATATGTTGATAATATAATAGTTGATGAGGATACTTTGGTGGCAGGAACAGATTTTTATATTGCAAATGCCTCGCAAACTACCAAGGGAAATTATAAATTGCTTGAGATTAATGACAGTCTTTTTAGGCTTAACAATAAGTACCGTGACTCCATACTAAACCTAAAAAATAGTAATAAGTATTTTTTAGTCTTTCATCATTCCAATCGTAATATTAGATTCGCCCTAAATAATAAGGTAGCCGGACTGATTTTTCTGCATTCAAAGCAGTTGCCACCATGGGAATTTTCGCATGCTCAAAATCCTGTTAATTATGCTATTGTGGATATTATAGCAGAGAGATTTCCTTCCAATTCTACCTCCATAACCCTTGATTTTACAAGTAAATTTTATTCTCATTTTCCTACCTGGAATGTGGTTGCTTTTAAGAAAGGCTCTCTCTATCCTGATTCTTTTTTAGTCATTGGTGCTCATTATGATCATATGGGGAAAATGGGACAATCCGTTATCTTCCCGGGAGGCAATGATAATCTTAGCGGTACAGCTATGCTGCTTAATTTAGCACGCTATTTTTCACAGCATCCCCAAAAATATAGTCTTGTTTTTATATCATTCTCGGGAGAAGAAGTGGGACTTTTAGGTTCAACGTATTTTGTAAACCATCCTTTAATCGACTTAAAAAAAATAAAGTTTATGCTCAATATTGATATGGTTGGCACAGGTAGTAAGGGTATTGTAGTGGTTAATGGAAGTATTTTTAAGAACAAATTTAAGCTAATGACAGCAATTAATGCCAAGGAAAATTATTTGCCTAAAGTTAAAGTGAGAGGTGAGGCGTGCAATAGCGATCATTGTCCGTTTTATCGTAAAGGGGTTCCCTCGTTCTTTATTTATACTACCGGTGATGAATACAGAGAGTATCATTCTCCAATGGATTTACCTCAGTCTGTTCCATTAACAAATTACAATGGAGTTTTTCGTTTAATTAGAGATTTTATACAACAGCAATAATGGCAAAATTATTTATTATACCTACGCCCATAGGAAATCTTGAAGATGCAAGTTTTAGGGCAATACGCCTTCTTAAGGAAGTGGATTTTGTTTTGGCAGAGGATACGCGGACTTCTAAAAAGTTGTTTATGCATTACGAAATTAACACCTCATTGGCTCCATATCATAAGTTTAATGAGCATCAAAAAATGGCAAGCATCATTCAGCGTATTGCTCAAGCTAATCAGGTGGCGCTAATATCGGATGCCGGTACGCCGGCAATTAGTGATCCGGGATTTTTATTGGTTAGAGAATGCATAAAAAATAATATCGAGATAGAATGTTTGCCTGGTGCTACAGCTTTTGTTCCTGCTCTGGTTAACAGTGGACTTCCCAATGATAGATTTGTTTTTGAAGGTTTTCTGCCGCACAAAAAAGGACGTAAAACTAGAATTGAGGAGCTGGCCAAACATAGATACACCTTTATACTTTACGAATCGCCTTACCGCTTGGTAAAAACATTGCGGCAGTTGGCAGAAAGTTTAGGAGAGGAAAGGCAAGCTTCGGTGAGTAGAGAACTTACCAAGATATACGAAGAAACGCAAAGAGGAAGTTTAAAAGAACTGGCCGATTATTTTGATAGGGGGATAGTAAAAGGAGAAATAGTCATTGTAGTAAAAGGGAATTCATAGAGGTTCTTTTCAAAAACAAGTCGTATAGAACAAAATATAAAATTGTGACCAGTTTTTTAAAAAATATTGACAAAAAGGATTACCGACCTACTTATGGTGCGTTGGAGATTTTTAAATTCATTGGGCCGGGTTTATTGGTAACAGTTGGTTTCATCGATCCGGGAAATTGGGCTTCAAATCTTGCTGCCGGTGCTGATTATGGTTATGCTTTGCTTTGGGTAATTACTCTTTCTACTATTATGCTTATTATTTTGCAGCATAATGTTGCCCACTTGGGTATTGTTACCGGTTTATGTCTTGCGGAGGCTGCCACTAAATATATTAAACCTAAATATTCAAAACCCATACTATCAACGGCTATGTTAGCTTCTATCTCCACTTCTTTGGCCGAAATATTGGGTGGGGCAATAGCTCTTGAAATGTTATGGGACATACCGATTAGAGCAGGAGCTGTTTTGGTAACTATTTTTATTGTGATAATGCTTTATTCCAACTCCTATCGTTTTATAGAGAAATGGATAATTGGTATTGTTTCTATCATTGGATTGGCATTCTTATATGAACTTTCTTTAGTTACTATTGATTGGAATGCTGCAGCAATTGCATGGGTAAAGCCAAGTTTCCCCCATGGTTCTATGCTTATAATAATGAGCGTATTGGGCGCTGTAGTGATGCCCCATAATCTTTTTTTACATTCCGAAGTAATTCAGAGTAGGCAGTGGAATCGTAAAGATGAAAAAATTATTAAAAGACAGTTGAAATACGAATATACCGATACTGTTTTTTCTATGATTGTAGGCTGGGCAATTAATAGTGCTATGATTTTGCTTGCGGCGGCAACTTTTTTTGAGGCAAAAACACCAGTCGTTGAATTGCAACAGGCACATCATCTTTTAACTCCTCTTTTGGGGAGTAATGCGGCGGTGATATTTGCCATCGCCCTTTTATTGGCAGGAATTGCTTCCACCATTACTTCAGGAATGGCAGCAGGGTCTATTTTTGCCGGTATGTATAGTGAACCTTACGACATTAAAGATAATCATTCACGATTGGGTGTTGCCATCTCCCTTTTTATTGGCTTGATAATTATTTTCTTTATCTCAAATCCTTTTAATGGCCTTATTATCTCCCAGATGTTTTTGAGTATTCAGTTGCCATTCACCATTTTCCTTCAGGTTTACCTTACTTCTTCTTCCAAAGTAATGGGGAAGTATAAAAATAAGTTGTATTCCAAAATATTACTTTATTCCTTGGGAGGAATAGTTACTGTATTGAATATTGTGCTTTTCATTAGTTTCTTTCACTAGTTTAGCCTTTAGTCCATACTGTCAAAGCTTGTGGAGAAAGCACTAAACAATAATGAGGTGTTTTTGTTCTGGGTGTTACTAGTGTCCCATTAAAATTGGGACGTTTCTAATAATTAAATAAATTGGGCTCATTAAGCCTAAATCGTTCTTTGTCATTTTGAGATTTAGTTTTATCAAAGAGGTTTCGCAGATGTGTTTTATCAGTCAAAGAAATACTCAAGATTTGTAATACTTCATATGTACTTCTGTCGAGTTGCATGTCTTTTTGTACAATAGCTACCAAGTAATATGTGGATATGGCAATGTAGATTTATATTCGAACAGCATTTTCGGTAGTTCCCCAGAACTTTTTTATTTTCAGGTGTTGTTTCAACCATTTGAAGAATAGTTCAACTTGCCAACGATTTCTATAAAGTTCAGCAACTTGAAGAGCAGAAATATGCATTGCATTGGTTAAGAAAACAAACTCACGTTTTTGCTCTTCATCCCAATATCTAACCAAACAAAAGGGTTCTGGATAGTATCGCCTGGGATAAAACCCTGTTAATTCAATTGTACTATCTGAAAGTACATTCTCGGGTAATCTACGTTTCCATTTAATGGACTTGCATTGTAAATTCTTCTTAGCCCTAATTACAAAGTAAGCTCCTATTTGATGAATCTTATACAGCATTTTAAAGTTGTTATATGCTCGATCAAATATGTAGAAAGAGCTTGATTCATAAGGAATTTCTTTCATTGCTTTTGAATCATGAACAGAAGCTTCGGTAATATGAAGAAATGTAGGTATTTGCGTCTCAACATCGTATAATGTATGCACTTTAATTCCACCTTTTTTCTTACGAAACTTAGCCCACTAGAATACTGAAAAGCGTAAAGATTACCTCCAAGTTTGAAGATATCAGAAACTCGTTTTTGTCTTGCTTGGTTTACCAAATAGTAAGCGTACTCCTCAAAGATGTGATAATCTCGGTCTCTATTGGCTCTCGCCAATGATAATTTTGAGACGTTCTTACCCATACCCAAATGATAGCATTTTGAGTAATGTACATCAAGAGCAACAATCAAATCTCTTAGACTTTCACGACTCGATAGTTGACCGAACATCATCGCAAGCATTTGATTCCAACAAGTAAAATGTTTTACATATTTGTCACCATCATATTTGGTCACAATACGGTTGAACTTACTTCGATTTAAAAAAGATGTCAGTTGAGCGAAAACGAATTTATCTTGATACATATGCTGTTAGTTTAATCTGAAGCAAAGTTAAAATTCAAGTCCGTTCGCTCACAAAACTTCTGTAATTAACTAAATTTCAATTCTGTCAAAGAATTATCTTAGATTTTAATGGGACAGTAATGTCCGGGTGTAAATTATTAAAATGGTAAAGGCGAAATTTTTGGCCTCTCCTTTTTGGTTCTTTTTGAGGTTAAAAAACCAGAATAATACAATTAAAATGACATTATAGTAGAATAAACATTATGTTTTTGCCTCGGTAAACTTGGATAAAGTATGGTACTTTAGTTTATCTTTGTCGCGTAAATTATTTTTGATGAAACGGACAGTATTATTTAGAGATTTAGGGCTTATGGAATATCAAAAAGCCTTGGATTTGCAAGAAGAAATTTTTGAGAATAGCATTCGGGAGAAAAAATCTATTACTGATATAAATACCGATAATAGGCACTTCAACCTGTTGTTTTGTGAACATCCGCATGTATATACCTTGGGAAAGAGTGGACAAGAGGAGAACTTATTAATTAATAATTTGGAGTTGCAAAGTAAAAAAGCTCAATTTATTAAAACAAATCGGGGTGGAGATATAACCTATCATGGTCCAGCTCAATTGGTTGGATATCCAATTCTCGATCTTGAGGCTTTTCATCTGGGAGTAAGATCTTATATTGAGTTAATGGAGGAAAGTATCATTGAAACTATCGCTGAATATGGGCTGAAAGGGGAACTTATGGAAGGGGCAACAGGGGTATGGATGGAAGCAAAGAGTAAAATAAATGCAAGAAAAATTTGTGCCATAGGAGTACGTACAAGTCATTTTATAAGTATGCATGGCTTTGCCTTAAATGTAAATACCGATTTGTCCTATTTTAACTATATTAATCCTTGTGGGTTTACCGATAAAGGAGTTACTTCTATGGCTAAAGAATTAGGTTATGAGCTAAATATGGAAGAGGTGAAAGAGGTGTTGTTGGAAAAGATGACTAAATTATTTAATTGGAAAATAAAGAATTATTATAATGAATAAGCTAAGGACGCAACGTAAACCCAAATGGATGAAGAGTCCATTACCATCGGGTAAAACGTATATTAATGTAAAAGATATTGTAGCAAAAAACAGGCTTCATACTATTTGTACCAGTGGAAACTGCCCCAATATGGGAGAATGTTGGAATGCCGGCACGGCTACTTTTATGATATTGGGTGAAATTTGCACCCGGGCTTGTGGTTTTTGCAATACTAAAACAGGAAAACCCCTAGCTGTTGATTATGACGAACCCAATAGAATTGCTGATTCGGTAAAAAAAATGAAGCTTAAACATTGTGTTTTAACATCAGTAGATCGTGATGATTTGCCCGATGGAGGTGCTGAAATATGGGTGATGACCATCAAAGCCATCAAAGAGCTAACTCCTGAGGTTACCATAGAGGGTTTAATACCGGATTTTAATGGAAATAAAGCTCTTATAGAACAAGTTATAGAGGCTGGTGCAGAGGTTGTTTCTCATAATATGGAAACAGTTCGGCGCTTGACACCAACAACACGTACTAAGGCTAAATACGATACAAGTTTGGAGGTTATAAAAATCATTTCAGAATCGAAAGCACGTTCTAAATCAGGAATAATGCTGGGCATTGGAGAGACAAAGGAAGAAGTATTGGAGACTATGCGTGATCTGCGTTCCGTTGGATGTGAGGTAATTACCATCGGTCAGTATTTGCAACCAACGCCAAAACATTTGCCCATAATAGAGTTTGTTACGCCGGAAACATTTAAGGAATATGAACGCTTTGGCCTTGAGTTGGGATTTCGTTATGTGGAAAGTGGTCCGCTTGTAAGATCTTCTTATCATGCCGAAAAACACCTTCTTTAAAACACCTATTTTTATGAATATGCGTCTGACAAAAGCAGAACGACTCTCCGGCAAAAAGGATATGGCCAGACTCTTTGAGAAAGGAAATAAACTTTTTTCCTATCCTTATCGTGTGGTGTGGCGTTTCTCCGACGATGAGAATCAGCAACTTCCGGTGCAGATTCTAGTTTCTGTAAGTAAACGTAATTTTAAAAAAGCAGTAGATCGCAACCAAATAAAACGATATATTCGTGAATCGTATCGTAAAAATAAAATGATATTGTGGGATGAGCTTGAGGATAAAAAAATAATAGTTGCTGTTTTATATATCGAAAAGGATATTAAAGACTATTCTTTTTTTGCCAAATCGATGGAGAAAATGTTAAGGAATTTAAAACGAAAAATTGAATAATAGTCTTGTTTTATCTTTTATCGTTCTGCCTGACTCTCGTATTCTTTACGGCTGATACCAGAAAGAATTAGATGTTTGTTAAGAATAAATTCACCAATTTTATTGCGAGGTAGAGTGATAACATAAGAACGCCCTGCTGTAGCAGGAATATAGTTTTTCTTATATTGAGGATTAAGGTGTTTAATGTCTTTAATATCCATGTCAAGCCAATCAGCGATTTGTTTAAAAGTCATCCTCTGACTTACATATACGGTATCATAGTCGTAGTAGTTGTCTCCTTCTTTTTGTGCATGAATATTGTGTGCCTCAGCATATTGCATTAAATAATTAACAGCAACAAAAGCAGGAACATAACTTTGTGTCTCGCGAGGTAGATAACGACGGATAGCCCAATAATCAGTGGTGGTGCCTGCTCTACGGATAGCCTTATTTACATTGCCCGGCCCTGCATTATAGGCCGCTAAAACAAGATTCCAGTCGTGATATATAGCATATAAATCGGAAAAATGTTGACAGGCAGCTTCCGTTGCCTTATAAAGATTCATCCTATCGTCGAGTTTAGAATTGTGATGAAGACCATAAAGCCTACCCGTACTTGGCATAAACTGCCAAAGGCCCATTGCTCCTGCGCGGGAACGAGCCCTCGGATTGAGAGCAGATTCAACAATGGCCAAATATTTCAACTCCATGGGCAGTTGGTACTTGTCGAGAAGTTGCTCAAAAATAGGAAAATAAAAATCTTTTGTAGCCAATGCTCTGCTAATTAATCCGGGACGACGATTTGAATAGTATAAAATCATCCTCCTTACCGATTCGTTATACTGAAAGCTAAAGGGACTTTTAACATCCATACTTTCAATGCGCTCCCTATAGGTTGTATCAAGGTAAGCCGGAATAGAATCATTGGCAAATTGGTAAGCTTGTTCCCATGGGTGCAGCTCCTCAGAGTTGGTAAAGCAACTGGCGTAGATGCTGTCACAAGACCATAATAAAGAATCATCAAGTTGAAAAGTTTGCACATTAGTACTGTCAATGCTGTGATGGGAATTCAATTTCTTTACTCCTCCGGCATAAATATTACTAACGATAACACTTAGGATAACAAGAATGGTAAATCTCATGGTTAACAATTTATTCTTTTTTCTTGCTTGAATCTTGTTCTTCGTCTTTTGCTCCTTTTTTAAATTCATTGATTCCTTTACCAATGCCTTTCATTAACTCAGGAATCTTACGGCCACCAAAAAGAAGTATTATTATTACTAAGATTATAATAATTTCCGTTGGTCCTAAAGCAAATAATAAAACTGTATTCATCATATAGATTAGTTTTTAAATATGCAGCGAAATTAATGAAAAAAGTACTAATTTTGATTTTTATAATTATAGTGTTATACACGGGAGATTCTTAATAAGATGTCGAAAAAATTATTGCTTGATTTTGAGGAGGAAATTGAATATTCTATTATTGGGATTAGCAGTCAATTAAAAGATTACAGACTTATTTTCTATTTGAATAAGTTGGCTGGTTTTGATTTCAAAAGGGTAGAATCTTTTGTTTTTACGCTGAAGGGTGAAGAATTTATTTATTCGCTTTATGTTTATCTTGATTACGATAATATGCGTAATTTTTATCTTATTTCTAATCAAACCAATTCCGTTAAGCTAATAAAAGAGTTTAAACATTTTGATTATCTCCTAATAATGGATGGTGAAATAGAAGAAAAATTTTTAAAAGAGCTGTCCAAAAGAATAAAATCTATTTCGGGTGTATTGTTAAGTAGCATTCTAAATGCTGATGCTTTTAATAAAATTCCTAACTTGCGCACCAGCTTCGATTTTCATTTAGATGATGTATTAAAAGAATTTTAATTTGTATTTAGTAAAGTCGCCATATCCCATCGATAAAATATCGAAAAAGTGGATCCAATGGGAAGTGAGAGATTGCAAAAAAAGCATCTTTCTCACTTTCGACGATGGTCCAATACCTGAAGTTACCCCACAGGTATTGAGGCTTTTAAAAACGTATAATGCAAAAGCAACCTTTTTTATGGTCGGTGAAAATGTACATCGATATCCCGAAGTTTTCAAGCAAGTTGTTGCCGATGGACATGCGTTGGGAAATCACAGTTATAATCATTTAAAAGGTTTCGGCAGTAAAGACTTTACGTATTATAGAAATATTCTTAAGGCGAGTAAATGCATTGACAGTAAATTATTTAGACCTCCTCATGGACAAATTAAGCCAAAGCAGTTAAAGAGTATTGCCAAACACTATAGGGTGGTGATGTGGTCGGTTTTGGCTGGTGATTTTGATAAAAATACGGGCGTTCAAACTTGCATTAATAATGTGTTGAAAAACACCAAAAATGGCTCAATAGTTGTAATGCACGATAGCTTAAAAGCTCAGGAAAATATGCTACCGGCTTTAGAGGCCTGCTTAGCTCATTTCTCGGAGCGAGGATTTCAATTTAAAAGTTTAGGCCAAGGCAAATGATAAATTTAGCAATGAAAAAGGGAAGTGTTAACACTTTATTTAAGCAGATAATTTTTGCTCTTGTAGCTATCAGCTGCTTTAGCTTTTCTGCCAACGCACAATATAATGAGGTTTATGTAAATGATAGTATTGCTAAAAATTATCAGTTTATTTTTTATTCCAGTGAGGGTAAAGTGGATTCCGTTAGAAAAGCAATTCACTCCGGAGTAAATATCGATTTTAGAGATGCTAATGGAGCTACTGCCTTGTTTTATGCGGTGAATAATAATCATTTGGAGTTGGTGAAAATGTTGATGTATTATGGTGCTAACCCTAATATTAGTACTTATGAAAAATTTTCGCCACTAATGGCAGCTGCTTCCAATGGAAGTTTTGATATTGCCGAAGTATTGTTGCGATATAAACGAACTAAAATAAACTTGGTCGATCAGTATAATCTTACAGCTCTTCACTATGCAGCTTATTATAACAACTTGGCGATTGTAGATATGCTGCTTTTTTATGGTGCTAATGCGCAACTTGTTGATTCGGAAGGTAATAGTCCGTTGTTGTTGGCTTCATATCATAGCGATACGGCCTTGGCTACTGAACTTATCAATGCGGGAAACTCAATTCTACATACCAATCAACAACACTATTCCCCTCTGAGTATTGCCATTCAAACCAATGATAGCTTGTTATGTGATTTGTATTTTAATAAAATTAAAGCGAGTAAAATTTCATTGAAGGAGCTACAATCAATGCTTAATTTTGCCATTTCACAACGTAATAACTATGCTGTGGAAAAGATGTTGTCGATGTTTAATACTAATGACTTAAAGAATAAGGCAGTGCCCATGAAAGTTGCTTATAAAAGTCAAGATAGAACGATTATAAAACTGCTGCATAATGAGGGCTTTAGGAATTATAATAAATTTATTATCAATGATATACACCTTAAATATAGCACCTCATTTAACGCTCACGATTATACCGGTTTTTTTGCTCTTGGGTTCAATGAAGCTCGGTATAATGTCAGCTTAGATATGCTTTACGGTACGCGATTTACTCATTTTAGTGTGCTTCAAAAACAAAATAATACCATTTATTATCAGCTGTGGGAAAGAGTGCATATTTATGGCTTTCAGTTACGGAAAAATTTTATTGCCTACATTACTCCAAAAGTTGTTATTAAACCCTATGTTGCTTTAGGGATGCAGTGGAGAAGTATTCGCTATGATGGAATGTCTGCAAAAATTACTAATGAGTTTCACTTGGTACCGGAGCTTGGTATTTCATTAAATTATCGGTGGTGGTCGGTGGACATTTCATATCAATATGCCAACAATCATATTATTTCCATTTCTCCACACCGGCTTAATATTGGCCTAGGAGTAAGATTCCCTTTTTTCCAACCTAAAAACTATATTCCACAATGCTTTTAAAACATAATATTACACTGTCTGTACTTCTTATTTTCGGTCTGATAATTTCTTTGGGAGCTTGTTCTAAAGTTGCAACAAATAGCAGTTCTTCTGTTGATTGTACCACTTACAATTATTCCGATTGTATCACAAATCAACCACAAGTGGGAGAAATGAAAATGAGTTTTACCATTAATTCGGTTTATCACTGGGTGCCATTTGTTATTTATAAAGGTACAGCTGATAAGGGTGAAATAATAGTGCGTGATACTGCATGGGATTCAGAAGTTATATATATGATGCCTATTCCGGCACAATATGCCGTAAAAGCCAAATATGAATTTGATGGAAAGACTATATATGCCATTGATGGAACAAAGATTAAAGCCATTGAAACACAAAAATGTGATTCCTTTTGCTGGTCTGTAATTAATAATAAACTGGATGTTGAACTTCATTAAGAGCGTTTTATTAGTAAATTAGATATTTAGGTAAAACAGAATAATAGATTCGACGCTATTCCTCTTTTCGTCTATTACCTAAAATAAGGATAAAGTGGGATTCCTTAAAAGAATTTACCAGAATTCGATAAAGATGGAAGGATGTAAATTATTGGCAATATATCCAAAATAGTTAAACACCTACTAGCCTTTAATTAAGCGTGTTCAAGCTTAAATCAAGTGTTTTTAACGGACAATAATAATTAGGAATTAGCTCTAAACTGTTATTTTATAAAATTTATGCTTACGATAAGATAGTCGCAAGCCTTTAAAGTTTGCAAAAAACTTTAGAGTTTTTTATTACCTTAGCGCAGTTAAAAAGGGAATAATAATTTTGGGGAATAATTATGATGATAAAGTATAAAAAATGGTTTTTAGTAGTAGGAATATTAATTTCGGTACTAAGTCCACTATTTGCTGTTAAAATAAATGAAGATAGTTTATTACGAATTATTAATTCTAATAATGATAAGCTAAAGATAAGTGCTTTTTACCGTTTGGCTTTCCAAGAAAAAGATTTCAATCAAGCCAATAGAATGTTTGATTCTGCACTTTACTATTATTATCAAAACCCAAGTGATTCTGATTTGATGTTTATTTATGGTTTTAGAGCCATGAATTACGCTCGGCACAATAAAAAGGCTCAGGCGATAATTCTAAGCAAAAAATCCATAGAGAGCGGAAAAAAAACAAATAATTTTAAGGATATTGCTGCCATGGATAATTATTGTGGCAACTTGTATTTTAAAATTAAGAATTATGATTCTGCCTTTTGTTACTATAATAATGCTCAATTATATTACAAAAAATTAATGCATAAGGATACTGCTAAAAGTGGTTTTGCAATACGAAAGCTGGCAAATGTACAATTTAAAATTGCTACAATATATTTCAACCAGCATAAGTATAAAGAATCCATCAAGTTTACGTTTTATGCATTAAAATTATACGATAATATCGATGATTATAAGGGAATATCAGTATGCCATAATTTAATTGGCACTATTTATAATTTCAATCAAGATTATAATAAAGCTTTTGTGGAATATAAAAAAGCAATCAAGTATGCTGAAAAGATTCATAATCTGCGTCTTCTTGATAAATTAAATAATAATATAGGGGTTATATTTTTGGGTAAGGAGAATTATGATTCCGCCTACTACTATTTTCGTAAGTCTTTGGAATTCAAATTAAAAACGAAATCTTCACCCTACTCCACTTCGGGATTATACAATAATCTTGGTCTTATCTTTAAACATAAAAAACGCTACGATTCTGCCCTGTATTATTTTAATAAATCAATTGATATAAGGAAAAATATTGGCTATAAAAAAGGAGAAATAAAGGTACGAGCTAATAAAGGGCTTACCTATATTGAGATGAAGAAATATCCAGAAGCAAAAAAGATACTTCTCTCAGCACTTGATTTTTGTAAGACTCATAATATGGGCGAAACAAGCAAACAGATTTATTCCGGTCTGTCGCGAATTTATGCAGCCAATAAGCAGTATCGCAAAGCATATAGGGCTTATGAAAACTATGTTAAATTTAAGGATTCACTCAACTCGGTTGACATAAATAATAAAATTAATGAATATAGGATGCGTTACGAAACTTCTAAGAAAGATTTGGAAATAACGAAGTTACAAAAGATGACAGCCATCCAGAAGTTGGAGCAGGAGAAACAAATTAGTGAGAATAAAAGGCAAAAAATAGTAGCCTTACTTTTAGGCGTAACAACATTATTCTTAATTATAACACTTTTTTATATTCGTCGAAATTTTATCATCAAACAAAGGGCCGCGCGGGAATTGATGAAAAAAAATAATGAGATTAGTCAACAGAAAATAGTTGATTTAATTAAGGCCCAAGAGGTTAGCTCTATTAATTCCTATATGGAGGGACAAGAGAAAGAACGCGCTCGTATTGCTGCCGAACTACATGACCGACTGGGGAGTTTACTCTCAGCAGTGAAATTGCATTTTAGTAGTATTGAGGCTAATTTGGATGAGAATAATAGCAATTCAGAAAGTGATAACTTTAGTTTCGCACTTGATTTGTTGGATAATTCGGTGGAAGAAGTGCGATCTATATCACATAATCTTTCCAAGGGAATTCTCACCCAGTTTGGTTTGTCAGGTGCTATTAATAATCTGAAAAATGCCATCAACTCGGCAGGAAAAATTCAGATTAAATTTATTGAAGTAGGTGAGAAGTTAGATTTGCTCCCTGAAGTGGAGATTGAGTTGTTTAGAGTAATTCAAGAGCTTATTACCAACGCCATTAAGCATTCAGGAGCCGACGAAATATACGTACAGCTTATCACGGATGCAGAGGGGCTTACCATTGTGGTTGAGGATATGGGCGTTGGTTTTGATATGGCTAAACTCAAATCCAAAGGGATAGGTTTGCAGAATCTTAAAAATAGAATTGAAAAAATTGGAGGAATTTATCACCTTGAATCAACTATTAATAAGGGTACAACAATAATTATTGAAATTAAAAATCAGGATTAATAATCCAATTAATATATTATGTAAATGAAGGCTATGCAACGTATTTCCATTCTATTATTTTCCACTGTATTTCTTTTCTTTAGCTTAGCTGCTTGGTCACAGACTGCAAGTCCCTTTGTTAATATAAGTTATAAGAAGGCCATTAAATTAAGTAAGAAAACAAATAAGGATATTATGCTTTTTTTTACCATCGCTAATAATTCCTTTTGTAATAAATTAGAAAAAACACTTTTTAGTGATAAGGAGGTGCAGAAATATTATAAAAGTAATTTTATAAACTTACAAATACTAAAAAATTCCAAATTAGGGCAGCAATTGGTGAAAGATTTTAATGTAAATTTTTTTCCTTCCATAGTTTTTGTTGGGGCTGATAAGCAAATGATTCACAAACTTAGTAGTCTGTCAAAAAAAACAGCGCTTATTTCAGTAGGTAATACGGTTTTATCTAGTATTGGTACGCTCAGTTATTACAATAAAATGTACCAAAATGAACCGGATATTTTTCAGCAAAAACCAGATTTCGCTTTAGACTATGCCGCTGTGTTGGAAGAGGCGGGAGAGGATTATTCATCCATTATTAATGCTTATTTTGCCGCTTTACAGCCACAAGATTTTAAAAAACCGAAAACAGTAGATGCCATAATAAAGTATAATGATAAAGTATATAGTCCTGAATTTATTTATTTTGCCAGGCATATTGATTTACTTAAAGCGGATAAGTATAGCAGAAAAGATAAATATAGAAAGTTGGAAACTACCCTGTCAAATCATTTGAATGATTTTGTTTCGATGCATAAGAAACAAAATATCATGGATACCCTACTTGTGTTACTCGATTTCCTAAATGTTGCTAATAGAGAGGCCGTTATAAGCAAAGTTATGCTTGATTATTATGCTGGTTTTAAGCCGCAAACAAAGACCTATTATGCCGCATTAAAGCATTATATGGATGTTAATAGTGATATTCTCAGTAATAAAGAAATTGTGAATTATTGCAATGAGATACTTAAAACACATGCCGATCAAGGCTTATTAAATCAGGCTCTTTTATGGGATGAAAGAGGAATTAAAGAAGGAGAAACTATTGAGCTCGATTATATAAGGGCTGCTTTACTGTATCGCCTTGAAAGGGAAGAGGACGGAGACCAGCAAGTGGATAGAATAAAGGCTAAATTTAAAGTTAGTAATAGTCCGGAATGGAAAGAGAAACTGGATAAATTATTTCATAAAAGATAGAAGTTTATACATTCGCTTGTATTCCCAATATTACCATTGTCAGTTTACCTTAATGGCTCCGGCTTCAATAAGTTGCACTATTTGCTCTATCTGATAATCTTTACCCAGAGGATCATATTTTACTTTTAGATTATACCCAAATATTCGTCCAATACCTTGCCAAAGTATTGCATTTACCGACCCACGCAGCTCTTTAAGTAGTTGATAACTCGAATGGGTTGTTTCCCTATCAATTAACTTAACGAGTATTCTACCTTCGGTAAATGTGAGCTTTACCAAGCGGCCTTCATATTCGGTTCTAAGTTCTTTTTCTGCTTTCCGCATAAGTTTTTTTCGTGCATGCTCAGTGGGAGCAGCCCTTAGCAAACTATCGTATTGCTGGAGTTTTTGTCCGGCTAGGCGAGCATAAGGATACACTGCTTTTACATAACGTAGCAGGCGTGTGTAGCGTATTAATTGCCTTTTGCTTTTGAATTCTTTTGGACTTACCACATAATATGTGGGCAATATTATTTTGGGAATGGTATCATTATTAATGATAACACCATAATTTGTATAGCCACTTTGGGCAGTGATGCTTCCCAAAAATAGTCCTAAAAAAATGGATATAAAAAAGCTTGTTTTTAGCATAATATTTTAAAAAAACATAACTATTTCAAAAATAGTACCAAAAACAAGCCTAAGAAAAGAAATTGTATTTTACTATAGCGCCTGCAATTTGGCTAAATTTGTTTTTTCCAATTGGGTTTTAGCATATTTACCATCAACTATAAGTTTTTTCACCTTGTTCTCAGAAGGTAAATTAAACATTGCTTCGGTAAGTATTGCTTCAACGATAGTTCGTAAACCTCTAGCGCCAAGTTTAAATTCGATGGCTTTATCAACGATATAATCGTAGCCACTATCAGTAAATTCAATGGAGATATTATCCATTTCAAAGAGTTTATGAAACTGCTTTGATAATGAGTTTTTTGGCTCTATCAGAATACGCTTTAAGGTTTCTTTGGTTAAAGGATGTAAATAAGTAAGCATCGGTAAGCGACCTACAATCTCCGGTATCAAACCAAAACTACGGATATCTTGTGGAGAAACGTATTGTAATAGATTTGTTTTATCAAGTTTATCTACTCCTTTTTTATTATATCCAATGGTACGTGTATTAAGGCGAGTAGCGATTTTTTTTTCAATACCGCTAAAAGCTCCACCACATAGGAACAATATATTCTGAGTGTTTACCTGAATCATTTTCTGATCTGGATGTTTTCGGCCACCTTGTGGGGGTACATTTACAAGTGCACCCTCCAAAAGTTTAAGTAATGCCTGTTGTACTCCTTCCCCGGATACATCGCGTGTAATGGAAGGATTATCACTTTTACGTGCAATTTTATCAATTTCGTCGATAAAAACAATGCCTTTTTCTGCTGATTCAACATCATAATCGGCAGCCTGTAATAATCGTACCAAAACATTCTCCACATCATCACCTACGTATCCGGCTTCTGTAAGCACTGTAGCATCGGCAATACAAAAAGGAACATCCAGCATTCGAGCTATAGTTCGAGCCATTAGGGTTTTTCCGGTACCTGTTTCTCCAACCAAAAGTATATTGGATTTGTCAATTTCAACCTCGTCTTCCTTGCGATGAATAAGGTTGTAATTTATCCTTTTGTAATGATTATATACTGCTACCGAAAGTACTTGTTTTGCCTCGTCCTGTCCAATAACATATTCATCCAACAGCGCTTTTATTTCCTTTGGTTTCTTTAATGCCAGGACTTTGTGCTTACCCTGCTTTGCATTGCTAAGTTCTTCTTTAACAATATCTTCGGCTTGTTCAATGCAGAAATTACAGATTTGGCCATCAATACCACTAATTAAAATATCCACTTCGCTTCTCTTTCTTCCACAGAAAGAGCATTTATCTTCAGTTTTCTTAGCCATTCTTATTTGCGTACTAAAATTTCATCAATCATTCCATAATCTTTTGCTTCCTTTGAGGTCATCCAAAAATCACGATCGGAGTCTTTCCATATTTGTTTATATGTTTTATTGGAATGCCGAGCAATAATTTCATACAATTCTTTTTTCAGTTTTTGAATTTCAATATGTGTAATTTCAATATCTGATGCTTGACCCGAAACTCCTCCCATAGGTTGATGTATTAATACTCTTGAGTGTGGCAGTGCTGTTCTTTTTCCCTTTTCTCCGGCACATAACAATATTGCTCCCATTGATGCGGCCATACCGGTACAGATTGTGGCTACGTCGGGATTTATATATTGCATGGTGTCGTAAATACCTAAACCGGCATAGACTGATCCTCCCGGTGTGTTTAGGTAGATTTGAATATCCTTGCTGGGATCTACTGACTCTAAAAAGAGTAGTTGGGCTTGTATAATATTGGCTACGTAATCGTCGATGGGAACGCCAAGAAATATAATACGATCCATCATTAAGCGAGAGAAAACGTCCATTGTAGCTACGTTTAACTGGCGTTCTTCGATGATAGTTGGTGATATATAATTATTGGCGATCGAGGCATATTGATCTAGTCGTAGATTGCTAATACCTTGATGCTTAGTGGCATATTTTCTAAATTCGTTATAATCCATATCTGATAGTTTTATTTTTGTTTATAAAAAAAGCAACAGAAGCAAAGGTAATATTTTTACGCTTACTTCTGTTGCCCAATCAATAAATCTGATGCTAATTCTTATTATAAGTTTAGCAATTATGCTTTTGCTTCCTTCTTAAGTATCTTAACAAAATCATCATATTTTAAATTTACTTCTTCGGGTTGAATTTTTTCTTTGAAGTAGTTACGTAATTTTTGTTCGATAATTTGTTCTGAAACGCGTTTTACTTCGTCTTTGTTTTGCATTACAGATTCTGTAACTTGATTTAAGATGTCTTCGTTGGCAGATACATCACCACCAAAGGCTTGAAGTCCTAATATCTCTTTAATGCGATCTCGCAACTCTTGCTCGGTAACTACTAAATTGTTATTTACTACCAAATATTCTTCGAGTAATTGCCAACGTAGGCTGTCACGATATTGATCGTATTCTCTTTCTATTTGTTCCGGATCAATGCGTTTATCTTCTTCTTCGCGAAGGTTAGATTCTTTAATCCATGCTTTTAAAAACTCATCAGGAAGTTGAAGGTCGGTTTTCTTAATTATGGCATCTACTACATCATTAAAGAATTTGCGTTCGCCTTCAGCTTTGTATGAGCCTTCTATATCGGAAGCAACTTGTTGCCTTAGTTCTTCTTCGGTTTTGATGTTTGCATTCTCATAAATTTTTGAGAAAAAATCTTCGTTTAACTCAGCGGGTTCAATATGGCTTACCTCTTTAATGGTAAAAGCAAAGTCTGAGTTTACTTCCTTGGCCTTGTCTTTTCCTATCCCCAAGAAACTTCCCAATTCGGTATTATTCTTAAAGGCTTTAGTTGGATTAAAGTTAACTGTTGCACCTACTTTCTTGCCAATAAATTTAGCTTTGATGGTTTTTAATTTGATAAAGTCAACGCTTAAGGAAGCTCTTTCGTTGGTAATACCATTTTCTTTAACATTACCTTCTTCGTCAAGTTCTTGGATGCTACCCATCACCACATCTCCTTCAGAAACCACATCAGGATTGCTTTGGGTACCCATTTTTAAACGCATATCTTCAATATACTTATCTACGTCCTCTTCATCGAAAAGTATATTGTATGCTTTAATGCCCCATGACTCATCTAAGTCGAAATTTATTTCAGGTTTTAAACCAATAACATAATAGAATGAGAATTCTTTCCCATTTTTAAAATCTACAGCCTCTTGAACTTCTAAATCGGGCATGGGTTGACCTAAAATGGCCAATTTTTCTTTTGCCAAATAGTTGTCCAATTCTGTTCCAATTAAGTTACTTACAACATCAGCGGTTACTGATTCGCCATACATTTTCTTTACCATTCCAAAAGGAACTTTCCCTGGTCTAAAACCCGGGATGTTGGCTTGCTTGCGGGTTTGCTGCAACGACTTATTCACTTCATCGATATAGTCGCTTTCTTCAACTTGCAAACAAAGTTGCTTTGTCAAGTCTGAAGTAGATTTTTGAGTGATATTCATTAATATAGATTTTAAATAAAAAATTACTCTAAAAAAAGAAAGCACCCTTAGGGTGCAATCAGTGCGGATGAAGGGACTCGAACCCCCACGCCTCTCGGCACTAGATCCTAAGTCTAGCGCGGCTACCAATTACGCCACATCCGCATATAGGATCCTGAATTTCAGGGCTGCAAAGATAAAACTTTTTTTTATCTGACAAGCTTTTATTTTAAATTATTTGTTTTTTTCATGGTAATTGGTAAATTACTATAAATCAGCATTTATCATCTTCTGTTGTTGTTCTATTATGAGATAGTTTAAGCTTCCAACGGATAAATTTATTTATGAGCGCAGTCTAAAAAGGTAGATTTTTGTCAAAATCAAGACGGAAGAAGTTTTTGAACCGGAGTTAACTAATTGTTAGTGAGGATTCAAAAAATTTTGATAACGCAGAGTTTGGCAACAAATACCCTTTTTAGACCAGACTCATTTATCAATAGAGTTAATTGCCGTTAATACTATTACTACTTACTTAATTGCTACCACATTAAGACCTGTTCCTGTTTTGTGATTCCCTTTGAGGTCCATATAGTTAAGCAATAATGCAAAGGGGAAAGTAAGAATATAGTAAAAAGGAAGTATGATAAAGAACACTTTGCTCGCATTGAGCATTAATATTGGATACTTCATGGATAGTTTCCACGATATTTTACCCGGAGTTCCATAGGTGTATCTTGCTGAAGTTGAACTGAAACCCACCAACTTGAGTTTTTCTTGTATCTCGTCAATATTATAGCCGTCTCTTACGTGTTCGTCAATAAAGGAATCAATTCCATCATGCTCCTCGTGATCGTGATCATGGGCGTCAGATCCTCCTTGGTCGCTGGGAGTTGAGATAAGTAATGTTGCTCCTGATTTCATGGATTTGTAAAAATTTTTGAATACTTCTACATCTTCTAGTATGTGTTCCATTACATCTACCGACAGAATGAAATCATAAGTGTTGGGTTCGGAATAATTAACTAAATCTGCAATTTCAAAATAAGCATTCTTACGACTTATCTTTGTAAAAAATGCATTGCAATCGTCTATTTGCTCGGTTTTTACATCCACTCCTTTTACTTTCCAGTTTTTATCCATGCCTGACATAAAATAGGAATATTGACCAAATCCTGAGCCGGCATCCAAGATATTTGCCGATTGACCTTTGTGCTTCTTTGCCCATTTTCTAAATTCATGCTTTACATGCCATGTGCGAAGTAATAATAAGTCGAGCATGGTGTAAAAGGTCTTTCTTAAAAAGGGGCTCTTATTAAAAACTTCTCCCAGACTGCGTTTTATTGGATCGTATTTCATAAATTATTGTGTTTGTTATACTAGTTTAGAGTAGCCACAAAAAGTATTGTTTAATGGTATGGTAAATTTATTTAGTGCATGCTCTGTGTATTTATAAGGCGCAAAAGTAACATAAAAATAGACTTTATTAACTTTCAAATTCCTTTTCCTTGAAGAGGCTTATGGTTCTTCATTTTAATTATTTTGTTCCTTATGTTAGAAATAGAGTGTTTGTAGGTAATGTATTAAACCAAGGTTATTGCCGTAATTATCCTTCAGGCAATTCACTATTATTTAACGCTAATAGTCTATTATGTTTAGGATTTGGTATTTTACGTTAGGCTTTAAAAAAAAGGCCTACTTTTGCCGCCTAAACTCGCAATGCTATTGAAAACATACATACATAAATATATCAAGTGGATACTACTTATTTGCCTTGTGTTAATATGGGGAAGTTCGTTTATTTTAATGAAAAGAACTCTCGATTTCTATTCCAATAACGCACTGGGGGCTTTGCGAATTAGTTTTGCCGGTATTGTTTTATTACCTTTTGCCTTTTCAAGGCTAAAACAATTAAACAAAAAACAGTGGTTTTATCTGGTTATTGTGGGTTTAATAGGGAATACCTTCCCTGCTTTTTTGTTTGCCAAGGCGCAAACTGTAATTGATAGCTCTCTAGCAGGAATACTAAATTCTACTACTCCTTTATTTACTTTGCTTGTGGGAATTAGTTTATATAAATTAAAAGCTCATTGGCTCAATTATGTGGGGATATTATTTGGTTTTGCCGGTGCTATTTTAATAATTCTGGCAAAAAACGGAGGACAAATAGATTTTAATATTCAATATTCGCTTTACGTTATTTTAGCCTCTATTTTTTATGCTTTCAATCTTAATGTCATCAAGTATAATTTGAGCGATACCGATCCTTATACCATTGCTATAATAAGTTATAGTATTGTTGTTGGACCAATTTTAGTTTATCTATTTACCGGAACAGATTTTATTCAAAGTTTACAGTATCCGGGTGCGGTGAAGGCTCTTATTTATCCCGCTTTACTTGGTATCTTCGGTTCTGCCATTGCTATTATTATCTTTAATAATTTAATAAAGATTTCGGGCGTTCTTTTTGCGGCTTCGGTAACTTATATTATTCCCATTGTGGCTAGCCTTATTGGTTTTGCTGATGGCGAAATTTTTAAACCTATTTATTTGGTGTGGATTTTTCTTATTTTAATAGGAGTTTATTTCGTTAATGTTAATCCTAAGAGTAAAAAAGAGTAGGTTTATTTTATACCTTAAACTTAGTTTGACCTGAGTCATCTGAAAATTATAACGGCATAGACTAGGACAATAGAGCGCCTCTTTCACAGTAAAATAAGCTATTATGTAATTGGTCTCAACCTTATTAACTTAGGCAGTGCTTCTTGGTTTTTTGTGTTGCTAACCAGTATAATACTCCTCCAACAACTAGTAATGACATCAATACGTAGCCATAGGAATCTACCGTGCCCACATCTTCAGGATTTATAGATTTACCACTTTTAAATACCCAAAAGTAAACACTTACCGTCATTGCATTATTAGTAAAGTGCAATAGGATAGACGACCACAAACTTTGAGTGAAATAGTAGGAATATCCAAGCAGCATTCCCAATAAAAAGCGAGGAAGAAAGCCGAAAAACTGTAGGTGAAAAGCGCTAAATATTATGGATGTAATTATTATATTTAGATGTATATTCTTCGTTATCTTTGCTACCCATCGGGTAAGTAAGCCTCTAAAAATAAGCTCTTCGCCCACTGCGGGCATAATGGCCATAACCAATAAGTTTATTAAATAGGAGGAAGTAGAGCTTGTGTTGAGAAATTTTTTGGTGATTTCAGCAGCAAGATTTTCCTTCGTAAGCATCCACTCTTGTAAGCTATGCATAGATTCGGGCAATTGCATTTGCTGATTAAGACTCATAGTGTATTGTATGATAGGCAGTGAAGCAACAAACAAAATAATAATAGCTAGCGCTTGGGCAATATCGGGTACCGTACTTAAGCATAAAAAGTCAGGCTTGTCTTTCCTTATCATCCATGCCAATGCCAAGGGAGGAATTACAAACATCGATAACTGACTCATAAATTGTAATAGTTTAAGTATAGAAATTTCTGCCGTAGTGGTAGATACCCCATGTAATACATCCATTAAACTATCCGAACCATAGATTAGATAGGCAATTCCATATCCTAAAAGGCCCAAGGCAATTGTGCCAATAAGAATAATTAATCCTACAAATATTATTTGAGTATAGGTAGTGTCGCTAAGTTTTTTCAACATAAAGTCATTGAATTTTATAGTATTGTCCTTATAATTCTTATGCAGATAATATGACTAATAGTTATATTTTTGCCCCATTAAATACAAAGTCTATTTCTTTAAAATTCCGAAGCAATCTAGACTGGAAATTTCAATTGGCAAATTTACTATAATTACATCAATATTACTT
>WGCS01000220.1 GCA_015493685.1 Bacteroidales bacterium | reverse complement strand
CTTCTTAATAATTCAAGATTTACAATGTTTTCAAGAATGTGGCCTCTATCTGATGTCCTTTCTCTACCAACTAATACATTTAGTAAACCAACATCAACTATATAATACTTTTCCAAAGTAGCAAGTGTTTCTTTCCTTTTATATCAAAGCGATTAACTCTATAAAACACAAAACTTTCAACAAAATATTCTATGTATTTTTCAATTGTGTTATGATGAATATTTTGATTGTCTGCTTTCAATGCTTTAGAAATACTGCTCGGCGAAACTTGATTTCCAATATTGTTTGCCAAAAATTTAACAAGATTACTAAATGCTCTTTTATTATAAATTTTATGCTCTGCGTAATATCTTTCTCGATAATTGTATTGTATAATGCTTCGAAATATTCATAGATTTTATCATAACCTTCCTCACGCAAATCAACACCTTTTGGCAAGGAAGTTTCATTTACATAATCGTAAAACAAGGCTTCATAATTTAAGTACTTATTGCTTGTGTCTATATTTCTGCCTTGTAGATATTCAGAAAATGAAAAAGGCAATATTGAAATTTCAATATATCTTCCGCTTAATAAAGTTGCCAACTCACTTGATAATAAGTTTGCGTTAGAACCTGTAATATAAATATCAGTATTTTCTGTGGCATAAAGTCCGTCAACCAATTTTTCAAAATCAGCAATATTTTGAATCTCATCAAGAAAGATGTAATTCATTTTCTCCGGTTTTAGTTTTTCTTTTATTTCAAAATAGAGTTTATCCCAAGATTTATTAAGAAAATTTTCAGGCAATTCAAAATTATAAAATTGTATCTGCTTATCGGGTACTTCTTCCTATGATAAATCATCTCTGAATATTTGCAAAAGAGTTGATTTGCCGGAACGACGCAAGCCTTTTACAACCTTTATTATATCCTTGTCTTTTTAGGACAATAACTTATCAAGATAATATTTTCTTCTAATCTTTTTTTCTATCATAGTACAAATATACAATAAGAATTAGCAAAACTTTTATTTTTTACAAGTTTTGCTAATTCTTACCGTATCGTTCTGTTTTTGAGTACCGCACAACAAACTGCTAAACACCACCCTTATTAATCAAAAGCCTTAACAATGGCTTTACTAATCTCCATTACAGCAGGACATACGTCGAGATTTTTCTCCGTTAGCGACAGCAATTGATAAAATCGTTTTCTATCGGTATGAGGATATTCGCGGCATGCCTTGGGTCTGCTATTATATACCATACAATAATTGTCGGGCATAAGAAACGGGCATGGCATTGTTTTAAAAACATAGTCACCATCCTCATCAATAGTTAAATAAATAGTTGAAAATTCGGAAGGTTTAATTTTTAAATATTTAGCCAGTCGTTTAATATCTACATAGGTAATTCGAGGACCCAATGTCTTACAACAGTTGGCACAGGCCAAACAATCGATATTCTCAAATACTTCACTATCCAACTCATGAACGATAGTATCGAGTTTCTTGGGCTTTTTTTTCTTTAGTTTTTTAAAGCACTGCTCTATTTCTTGCTTGTTCTTTTTATATTCCAAGGGCAATGCTAAAAGTGATTTCTCTGTATAATTCATAAGGCTATCGTTGAGAAGTTGAAAGATTCTGCAAGGCTAACTCCACAAGGGAAACATCATTGCATTTTTTCGTATTGAAACCGGTATAAGATACTGATTCTGCAAGGGCTTTCTCCAGATTAAAAGAATCTATCTCCTGGGCGAAAAACTGTTTCTTATTCATAAATCGTTCGGCTAGATATTCCTGCTCTGTCTGCCCTTTGGTGGGAATAAATATTGCTTTCTTTTTCAATGCCAATAAATCCATAATAGAAGAATAGCCACTTTGGCAGATTATCAAATCACAAGCAGCAATAAGTCGGGTTAATTCATTATCGTTTAGGTGATTATACGAAGTAATATGTGATGATGATACAGCGGCACTCTTACTATTGGGAAGTCCGCGTAAGAAATAGGATTTCATGGTATGTTTCTCCAATTGAGCTAATACTATTTCTTCAAATTTATCCCTTGCTGATTTAGGGCCGGAAGCCATAGCCAGAATACGTAAGCCGTCATTACTAATAGCTTGTTGCGAAATGTCGGAATGACTGAAACGACTCCAGGGACCTATATAATATAAATTGGCTACATTATGTTTAATATGTGATAATTTTCCCGCAAGAGAATCCTCTTCATCCTTATAATCAGGCACCCATATCTGGTCAAAATTCGCTAATAGTTTCAAATGCGCAATACGCAATGCATCCGTCGTGAAATTAAGAAATTTTGGTGGTAATATTTGAAGTTGATGAGTAATAAAGACAGAGTTAATTCCGTGCTTATATATGCCATATCTATTGTCACTAATAATTAAATCAGCAGGAAAATCTTCCAATATCAATTCCAATTTCCTATGCTCAGCAGCGATAGTTTTCTTTATCTTAGGCAGCTGTAGAAGCATATTTGTTAACATGGATTTATATTTATAATCCACAGCATATTCGGGCAAGTAAAAACAACGCAAGCCATCAAAATATTGAGATAGGAGTGCAAGTGCATTACCTGAAGAGGCAATGGCTACTTCACAATTCTTAGCCTTAAAATAGTTGACAATGGGAATTATTCGTGTCGCATGTCCCAAACCCCAATCCAAGGCAGCAATTAATACTTTAGAAGGATATTGGGAATTAGACATCGATTGACAAAACAAAGGTAACCAAAGTTACTGATTCATAAATTCTTGATTCTTAATAGTCTCCAAAAACAATTTAGAGAAATCAACATTCATCTGTTTTGGATATCTATTTTGTGTAAATACCTGCGCCAAGGTGTCAAGCTTATTTTCTTTAAGCAATAACTTGGTCTCCTCCAGCGCTTCCTTGGCAGCATACATAAGATCTATCTCCTCGGTGCTATAGTCGCTATACTCTTCGTAATGCACCACAGCCTCGGCAGGCAATCGATCTACTAATTCCGGAATTGATTCCGGATAGCCTATCACCAAAGTAGTTACCGGAACAACCCCCTTGGGAAGATTAAAAAACGTTATCAGTTTCTGAGCTTGATAAGTTGTTGTACCCAAATAGCAAACTCCCAAACCTTGGGCTTCAGCAGCAATAACCGCATTCTGAGCCGCCAACAAAGCATCGATAGAAGCGGTAAAAAATGAAAGGAAGTTATCGTAACCCGGTTCAGCATTTCGCTGCTTACACCATTTATTAAAACGGTTGAAATCAGCATTAAAGGTAAGAAGCAGCGGAGCTTTCTCTATCATCGCTTGTCCAAAATGTATTTCCTGAAGCGCTGCTTTCTTTTTCTTATCTTGAGTAACTATAATACTATATACCTGCATATTACCCGTTGTTGAGGTTCTAATAGCAGCTTGCAAGATTATGTCAAGTACCTCTTTGGATATTGCTTTTGTTTGATAATTGCGAATACTTCTATGCTCAAAAATTGTCTTTATTGCATCCATGTTTTTTAACTAAAAAAATTCTACGAAAATATAACTGTTAACTTAAGGGCGTTTTTCGAAACCCAGTGAATAGGTTTTGCTTCCATGATATAAGGTGTCCAAAGATTGGGGCATTAAACCTTCAAAAAATCTTTTCTTCTGATATCTACTGGCAAAAAGTCCAATTCCATTACTAATATTAGAATAAGAAGGCCGTTCTTGTACTATCGAACTGGCCGGAGCACTCACATCCATATATACCGAAAAGTCCTCATCGGCAACTTCAAAGATATAATATAAACTATCTGCCCATCGCTTTTGCCCACTTAGTGCCGGAGGTATTTTTTCTTTCAATATAGAATAGAAACTACTGCCCATAAAATCATATTTCATCTTCTCTCCCCCATCGGTACGCTGCGATTTCATCTGAGGAAATACCCAATCAACATAGTGTGAAGTTTTGATACCGGAAGCAGAAATATCTGTATAATAAAAACGGATTACCAGCTGATAAAGCTTGCCATTCTTCGCCGACCTCCACTCTACTGTGTGCATATAATTACCACTAAAGTCTAAATATTTAGCCAATGAAATTGGCCTAACAATGGAAAAATCATGAACCATATTTGTAGAAGCCTCCACTATTTTACCTGTAGATTTAATTTTTGCTTTGAAACGGTATTCCGAATTTTGATTAAGAACAGTTCCTTCAGGGGTAGCATAAACTATCTGATTAGGGTAATAAAAAATACCACTATCCTTATCTGTTATCAACAAGGTATCCATATTGATTCTTCGAATAGCACTTCCATTCCGGTACTCTTCTAACCACATTTCTATATCAGCTGGATTATACTGCGACTTGGAAGGGTCTTTTGCGGCAACAACAACATTATTATTAGTTTGAAAAGCCTTGGTAAACTTGACATAATGACGCGTTTGCGATGCATCTAATAAGCCATAAGCGATACTAATATCCTTATAATCGGCATTAATATCTACCTTGTTGGCACATGAACTTAGCAACACCATGGTTAATAAAACAAAGAAAGCAGTAAATAAGTTATTTCTCTTCATTGGAATTTTATTTATTAAGCCACAAATTTATAATAAAAAATACTACGGGAAACAATTAGCTCATAAGAAATAATTTTCAATATTAACCTTTCCAAATAGCTTGGAAGATTTCAATATTCTACGTTCCATTTTTTAATTTCAACGGATATATTCTAAATAAGTGAGCAAGTATATCTTAATTAAAAAAAACAATGACAAGAATTGAACTTACAGTGCTTTATGAACTTTTTAAACAAGATGCTGTAATAATTAGAACTTTTCATTTCAACGAAGAAAGACATCATGGTTTAGTCGTAGAAAAGTGATATAAAGTTCCCAATGGTTCATTATTTGGCCAGTATTGCATAGTGGCATCTTCTATCTTAGTAAAGAGTAATGTTATCTTTAAACTTCCATTCAACACAACATATAGCGAATCATTGGGTCCCCACTCCCAAGTTCCTGTTCCTGCAGGGAATGACATTTGTGCTGTGCCATCAGAGTTGAAGAAATCTTTTCCTCGCGATGGATTATCAGTGCTATACCACCATTTGTTGTATAGCTTCTGATGCCGAACTGTTGTAGGATCTACAGGCTTATCCTGCCTTTTTCCACAGGAGATAATCATAAATCCAAATAACACTAATACCAAGGCTGATAGTTTAACTTTTGTCATAGCTGATGTCTTTTTAAATGAGCATTCAAATATACAGAATTTAGCTTTATCAGCTTGACTTTTGAATTAAAAATTTACCTACAACAAGGCTAAGAGCAAATAATATGACAATTATCATATTGATTACTAAGTAATTAAATCTTATCTTTGCGTAAATTGACAGTAATAATCACCCCATTAATTAAAACAAAGAATACGTTCCATACTCCCTCTTTGTAGCATTAGATAACTTGATATTAACCCTATAAACTATTAAGCATGGAAAAAAATCATTTACAAACCACCTTCTCCATTATCACTAAAGAAGAAGAAATACAAGCTTTAGATCACAATATAATCCCCAATACTCTTGTGATGGAAATAACTCACCCTTTTCCTGCTTATTACTCTGACAATCAATTTATTGATTCAAATAGTAAGCCCCAAACAATTATCTTTATTTTAAAAAATATAGTCGATTCTGAGTTTTTCTATCGCAAACTTGGAAGAATAATGAAATACAGTGAATTTAATTTCGGTGCTGACCTTGCTGAGCTAAAGATTAATAATAAGACATATCAGGGCATAAGGGTTCATTCTCTTTTAAAATACCAATATATTAAGGATTTATCCCAATACTTTATTGATGAAGGTTTTAGTCTGCACAAATATCAGCAAGTAAAAGTCAAGAGTTTAATCAGGATACATAAATTTATTAACCTTAAGTACACCAATGGCTATTACATCAATGCCAACAATAAGCATTTTATCTATTTAGGAATCAACAAGGAGCTTACTTGGAAGCAGTTTGAACATATTACCCTAACGATAAGACATAATTTTGCTTTTAAGAAATTTGATGCAGCGATAGGAGTATTTTTCCACAGTGGTGAGCTGGAGGATGTAATAAGAATCTATACCAAAGATATCGACAATGAGGATATTATTCAGCTTAAAACAATGTACGATAAGCAATTATTGCAATACTAGATTAAGTAAGGTCTGCTTAAATAACACATAAAATAGTAATCTATAGATGTTTATGAATGTACTCTGTATAATAAGCGCATGGTTTTCGAGCATAATAGTGTAAAATCAGTGCAATTATTATGGCTTTTCCTTTAATAAGACATTGAGGTCAATGTCTCTATTTCTTAAATCAAAATCATCGATGGTGATGGTAGAATAATAATCTTGATATCCATTACGACTAAAACGTAATTTGTATTTTCCCGGACGAAGTATAATTACAAAATGGCCATCTGAATTCTTAACAATAAACCTTCCAGCTGATTTATTGGACTTTAGATTATTAACAGCAATATTCACATCCAATGATTCGTATGGAATTTTATGAGTATGTAAATAATTCAATGCTTTAACCGTGTCTTTTTCCTTCGCTAAAATACGCTTATATTGATGATTAACGGGAAAATTTAAGGTATCAATAGTTGCATTTTTGGCAGCGATAACATCAATCATACTAATGGAGTCTGCATTGAAAACTTGACCATGAACATAGGACAAAACAGGCATTACATCCTCAAAAACAACACGATAGATATCCAAGTCTCCCATTCCGCCCTTCCTAAGACTCGATATATAAGCATAGCGCTGACTATTGCTAAATATAATCCAGGTATCATCCATAGTAGTATTAACCGGATATCCAATATTGTCGGGCTTGCCCATTGTCAAACTATCCAACTCCAGATTACATTTAAACAAATCGTAACCTCCCATACTATTATGCCCCTTCGAGGCAAAAATAAAATGTTTTTTATCGGGCATAAAATAAGGATAGGAATCATCATATATTGTGTTAATCGTTGAGTCTAGTTCTTTGGGCTTCATCCAAAATCCCTCAGGGCTGCGACGCGAATAAAAAAGGTCCAAATCTTTCCTTCCTTTCGCCTTTGTTGGCGCAGAAAATAGCAATGTTTTTTTATCAGGACTTATGGCTATGGCCTTTATCTTTGCCATATCTACACCATCGATTTCAACGGTCTTTGGAAAGCCATAGGAGCGGCCTCTTTTTGTATATAAAATATATTGTTTATGTTTGGCCGTCAAGTCTTCCTTATAGGTAATTAAGACCGATGCGTTGGGCGATAAATATACGCCAACTTCAATATTTCTGCTATTAATCAGCGAAGAAAACTTCCGCCTCTTTCTCCATTTTCCAAAGCGGAAGTGGCTATTATAAATATCAGAGGCAAAATACCCATCCTCATTCCTATATTTTCCGTTGTTATTAGGATTCTGCATACTATAAATCAGAAATTTCTCATTGGAATTTATCAAAGGATTAAACTCCGGATATTCTGTATTAATAACGGGACCAAGATTTTCTATTTTAACATCAACAGGGGCCTTCATTAGTTCTCTTGCATTGGCAATCATCTCAAGCCAGCGTTTTGCCGTAATACTATGATTATCTTTAATATTGGTATTAATATATATATCAAAAGCATCTTTCGCCTTCTCAAATTGTTGGGTTATAAAATAGGCTTCGCCCAAATCATACCATATTGCAGCATTTGCATCGGGATGTGAAAGCACTTCCTTGAAATAAGGTATTGAGGCAGCGATATTTTTATTCAAATGCAATTCACAATATCCCACCCCCCAACGGTAATAATCATTCTTGGGCTTCAGTTTGAGCAAGGCTTTAAACTCATGTAATCCATCAAAATAATTATTGAACTTAAGACAATATTTTGCGAAAAGGGGATCCGGTTTCTGACCTTTAGTTAGTGTTTGCGAATAGCTGTAACTACTGATTATAAGCAATATAAATAGTAGTATATACACTTTAGTATGGAAGTAAATAGTTATTGCTTTTATCATGAATTACTTAATAATATAATTTTTCGAATCACAAAAATACATCATTGCAGGCTTTAACCAATTGAATTTTATTAACAATTAAATTAATTTATGAGCGCAGTCTAAAAAGGTAGATTTTTGTCAAAATCAAGACGGAAGAAATTTTTAAACAGGAGTTAACAAATTATTAATGAGGATTTGAAAATTTCTAACAACGCAGAGTTTGGCAGTAAAGACCCTTTTAGACCAGACTCATTTATCAAAAACTCTATTTGCACCTTATGCGCTATATTTTTCTCTCCATTATATAAATAATAAGTTTAGTTTTGCCGGGATATAAATCTTAATTCATCTATTATGAAGTAAGCATAACAATTTTAAATTGCAAGTTATCCTTCTAACTAGTAAC
>WGCS01000219.1 GCA_015493685.1 Bacteroidales bacterium | reverse complement strand
CTTAAAATAAGAGTTATTTACCCTATATTTTTATACTAGCATCGTTTATTTCTACACTATAGAATACTAAAAGCTCTTCCTGCTTTACATAAACAGATGAATTTAGTTTACTATTCCCATTTTATGCAATAAAAAACTAGCATTCATATTCTGTGCTATTCCCTTTCTAATTTTATAATCAAAAGAAAGCTGATCGTTTACTATATTTACTTCAAAACACTGATTTTCTATCCATTGGCCAAATTCCTCACTTAGCTTCCCCAAAGAGAGGTCATGGGTTGCAATAATTCCCACTGTTTGCAAATGAATAAGCTGCTTTAGCAATGCTTTAGAACCTTCTTCTTTATCTTTGGAATTGGTTCCTTTTAGAATTTCATCAAGTAACACAAAAAGCCGCTCTCCTTCTTTTAAACGCTGAACAATCATTTGCAGACGTTTTATCTCGGCATAAAAATAAGATTCATTATTAAGTAGTGAATCAGTAGTTCTAAGACTACTCACTATCTGTATGGGGAAAAAGGTCATCGTCTTTGCATTCACCACTGACCCTATCATTGCCAATAGTAAATTACTTCCAATGGTCCTTAAGTAGGTACTCTTTCCCGCCATATTTGCTCCTGTTATTACTTTAATATGTGGCGTTTCCTTGACTCTAAAATCATTAGGAACACATTTATCCTTGTCCATAAGAGGATGCCTTGCTTCTGTAAAATACCAATAAGGTTTTGTGCTAATTTCAGGCACTACCCAAGAAGGATTATTGCAGCTAAGGTTAGCCAAACTGGAAAGAGCGTCAATCTGTGCCAACGAACTAATCCAAAGCTCCAATGCCTCAGCATATTGGGTTTTCCATTTCTCCATCCTCCACAATTGCTTTATGTCCCAAATAAATAACGCATTCATTAAAATTCCTGCAAAAACATTTAATCGAGTGTCTAATGCCGAAAGTATTTTCGACAACTCTTTGATAGCTCCCGATGCTGAGACGCCATCAATATGAATATGGGACTTTATTTCTTTGAGTAAAGGTGTAGAAAAATCTTGCTTCTCAACAAGTTGAAGCATAAGAATATACTTTCTTAAAAGTGCTGTTCGTTTACTTAAATTCTGATGTATCTTATTGATTTTTTTGGTATATAAACCTACCAATAGTAAACTAAGAAACAGAATAGCCGCCAAAATCTTCCCTTCTATAATATCAAAAGCATATAAGCCTATTGACAGGGCATTTATCAAAGGAAAAAGATAAATAAGAATGTGGAAGATTCTTTTTGGATAAAATAAGTTTTTCTGTTCCTTCCAATTTTTTATAAACAGAAAGTCTTCTTTTACCTCATTTACGTTTATTCCTCGAGCTCTAAAAAACTGTCTGAATTTTATTAGAGAGGCTAATTCTACCACTGCTTTCTGTCGTCTTAAAATCTGCTCCGATTCCAATAAAGGAGTATTAAACCACGCTGCCAATAATTGAGAACCTGAGCGCGACGATGTACGATCTACCATTTGAAAGAGTGAAGCTTTTCCAAATACATCCAAGTCGAGACTAAAATCATGGTATGGAATCTCGTACTCTTCACCTTTTGCAAAGGGAGAATAATCCCCTCGCAAGGCATTAATCTCCTCCCTATTAATAGTAATAAGGCGCTCCACAAAACTCTTTTTACTAAATAAGCGTCCATGAAATTTTAAAAGAAAAAGAAAAAGGATAAGCACAAGGACAAAGCCAAACCAATAATAGGCATTACTTGTACTAAAAGCTCGCCATACCATAGCGACAAGGAGAATAAATGAAAGTAATCGCAAACTTGATATCCAACGAATCTTCTTTTCTAATAAATCCTTCTGAACTTGATAGCTATTGATAAAGTCCAGGTATTGTTGCTTAATTGATTCCAATAAGAGCGTGTTTTTTAATGTTATCGTTAAATTGAACCAAATTACTTTACAATAAATTTAGCATAAGAAACGCTAGTTCCAATTTGCAACTCCACAAAATATAAGCCTGCTGATAATTTACTGATATCAAAGCCAATATCATTAGCACCCTTAGGATGTTTTCCATAGTTACGACTGGTGCTTACCGCTTGTCCCAACTGATTAAACAGACGAGCTTTTACCTCTGCCGGATTTTTCAACATAAAATCAATATGAATAAAATCACTACTGGGATTGGGCCACAAACGGACCGCAAATTTTCTTAAATCAACATGCTTACTAATTCCACTTAAAGCATCAGTTATAGGAAATTTAATATTATCAATCCAACAGGCATCCATATAGCTGGTGCCATAAACATCTTTAGTATAACTCCATTTAAAGGTATGCATTCCTGCACTTACAGCAAAACTTGATTTCTGCCAATTTTTACTCCCAGACCAACTCTCTTGTTCCACATTATCAATATAAAAATGAAGTTTATCATAACCCTCTTCCGTGGATATTTTTCTATAAAAGCTGAGCGTATCTTTACCAAGTATTCTCATAGTAATAGCTAGCGAACTAGTATCTGAATCGGAGATATTCCTTGACGAGCGAGCAGAATAATTTCCTTGATATTTAACAAGCGTATCCATAACCCAAGGATTGTTATTACTGGTTTTCCAATCAAATTTCAACAAATTACCTGTTTCAAAGTCCTCATCAACTTCACCAATAAGTTGAGGAAAATCTTTCTGTAAATGGTAGCTTCCGCTACTGGCATCAAAAGTAAATGGGAGGAAGCTTCCATTGTTCAAAGTGGAAGCAAAATATACAGGAAAGCTAGCCCAAACCATAGAATGTGCCCTTAAAGTATCGATGGTGAAATTACCTGACACAGTGGCACGATTACTTGAAGATAATAAATTACACACCACATTTAAAGCATTACGGCTACCCGTATTCTTCACTAAAACTTTAATTATTACATTCTCTCCTGCTTCAATAATTCCATTATTATTTCCTGTAGAGCTATCATCAACAACACTATAAGCTACTTTAATATTGGGGGCATAAATAACAAAAAACAAATTTGAATTCCAATGCCCACCACTGGTATCGGTGATTTCAATATTTCCAACAATCCTATGTTGATCTATTGCATTTGGTTTGATATTAATTCCAAAACCATTTCTGTACAAAACAGTATCGTAGGCTGTTATTGCTCCCAAAGGCAATACACTATCAGTAACAACAAGCTCGCTATCATTAATATGAAGCACCGCCGTAGCGTCACCGGCAATATGTTGTGTTAAATTACAAAAAGTAGTGTTTAACTTTATATGTTCACCAAAATCGGCCATGGAATTAGCATTTCCATTTAAACTGTCATTAATTTCTATTGGGTTTGCTATGAGGTATGGCCCCGTTGGCGTCCCTGTGAATACATTTCCAAAATAAGTTTTCTTATTCTGTGCTGTAATCACTAAATCGAGAACTCCGGTTCTATTAAAAGCACTAAATTGAAGCTGAGCCATTCCTGTAGAATCTGCTATTGCGCTGGCAATTAAAGTATCATTTTGCGATAAGGCCACCAATGCATGAGGCACTGTATTAACCGAATAAGTAGTCCATCCGGGTTGAATAAACGGAATATAATTAACTTGAATAGGATCGGGGATTCGCTGATAAGCCATTAACGAAGGGTCACCCATAAGATTATATATCTCCCAGTAGTATAGGACATTGCTTCCTCCTTGGGTAACAGCCATATTACCTGCCTTAATATATTGATATGAACTCATTGCCCAATTGGTAAAAGCTTCATTATGAGTATGGAAAATAAGATCGTATAAGCCGGATCCGGTAGTGGCATAACTAGGATTAGCACTAATGGCGCCAAAACCCACAGCCCAATAAAAGTCCTCATCCCAGTAGGTATTGTTACTGGCGCCAATATAACCAATAGCGCCTTTGTCTTTGGCTCTCAACAGAGCTTCCCCAAAGCATACTGCATCAGTATATTTATTAGTAAGACAGGCATTACCTACCATCAACGGATATTGATCCTTATTAGTCATATTTGCCACATTGCTTACATTAAAAGAAGGATTCGCCCAACCCAATGGTGAACCATGAGCGGTATAATTAGCTATACTTACTCCAGAATTTATCTTCTGACGGATTTCTAAATCCCTATTTCCTGAACCATTAACATATAAGTATGCATAACAAGTAGTTGCATTGCCGGCATTGAAATAGTTATTAGTACCATAATTAACCTGCCCATCACCATAGGTTGCTCCATGGCTGGCATCGGCACCGGCAATTAATACTGTATTGGCTAAATAATTTGAATTAGGGAAAGTAGTTGTTTCATACTCAATAGTTTTATTAATCTGAGTATTCAGTTCCGCAGTATCATTGGCCGAGAAGCGACCATACATCACCTCGGGAAACATATCATTGGTATATTCGCAATAGTACAAATCAGTAGCATTGTTCCCATTAACCCCATTCCATGTGGGGAGCTGAGCCACATCACCTACAAAAAGAACATAAGTAGGGGCAGGATCATTGGCCGTAGCAGAATTATAAAGTCCTTTCAGGTAATTCTTTATTGCACCTTTTGTATTTCCCACCAAGGTATCTTGCAAATAAGCTTCTATTATTTTATAACCTTGCTTCTCTTTCCATCGGATAAATGGCTGTAAACTTTTTCTAAATAAAGTATCTGCAACGATAACATACTTCAGCGGAAAGGAGTTGGTCGTGGCAATAATTCGTTTTACCGGATTATCATAAGCCTTACCATTGATAAGCTGTTGACTGTCTCCCTGAAAATAGGAAGAATAAAATCTTTGTTTATCTCGTGCTAATTTTTGGGCATCATAGGCATCAATGGTAATCCTAATTTTAAGCTGATCAATTACCTCAAGAGCATTTATTACCGGGTTATAACTTATCGGGCTTATCTCAATACGCGCAATAGAAGTAGCCCGCATTGTTCCCAAAGGGATTATTTGTACCAATTTTTTACTATAGTATTCATTCTTTTTATACGTTTGTTTATTAAACTGAAAGGCCATATCGGGATGCTCTATTTTAGGAACTGATAATTGTACCGGCATTAAAAGATTATTTATACCATAATTACTTAATACGACTTTATGCGATATTTTTTTGAGAACAGTAATGGTATAATGAGCTCCTTTAGGAAGTTCCATCAAGCGCTTGTAAACAGGTAAAGCAGGATTACCATAATCTAAATTGTGGCTGCAACCGGAGATGCCAAGGGAGTAGAATTTTCCTGATAAAGTTTTTACCATCTTATAATTAAGACTATTTATTCTTAAACTAATATCAAAACCTCGTTCACTTATATTAGTTACTCGTTCTTGATTAGAGCCTTTGCCCAACTGAATTTTTTGTGCTGACAGGGTAGTTACAAAAATGATAAAGACTATAATCGATAAAGATATTTTCATAGATAAAGATATTTAATAATTCATTGTTAAACCTGTCTCTTATACACATCT
>WGCS01000218.1 GCA_015493685.1 Bacteroidales bacterium | reverse complement strand
AGTATATATTGGATTTTTATGACAAAATGACAAGATATGAATTTTGATAAAAATATAGGATTTCAGCTATCAGATGGTATTGATGAGGATTCCGAATTTCTACCCTTAATACCACAACAGGAAGATTTTGCAATGGGAGAAGATGAAGTTCCTGGCGAGTTGCCTATTTTACCCCTTAGAAATACAGTTTTGTTTCCGGGAGTTATGATTCCCATCACCGTTGGCAGGGCTAAATCAATCAAGCTTATTGAAGAGGCTAAAAAGGGGAGCAAACTCATAGGTGTAGTAGCTCAAAAAGATGGAAATATTGAAGATCCTGTTTTTGATGACATTTACAAAACCGGAGTAATGGCCTATGTGGTTAAGGTGCTGCAAATGCCTGATGATAGTACTACTGTAATTATTCAAGGCCGAAATCGAATCTATTTGGAAGAAGAGACACAACGTGATCCCTATTTCAAAGCTAAAATTAGGCCACTGGCTACTGATACAGTGGTGGAAACTTCTGACGATTTTGCCGCTTTGATGGGGTCGATAAAAGACCTATCATTAAAAGCAATAAAACTTAATCCAAATATCCCCGGTGATTCCGGATTTGCCATAAAAAATATTGAAAGCCCGTCTTTTCTTGTTAATTTTATTTCGAGTAATTTAAATGCGTCGCTTCAGGAGAAGCAACAGTTGCTTGAGGTAGAGAATATGATGGATAGAGCAAACGAACTGCTTTCGATGCTTAGCAAGGAAATACAAATGCTGGAACTGAAGAATAAGATTCAGAGCAAGGTAAAGACAGATTTGGATAAGCAACAGCGTGACTATTTTCTTAACCAGCAACTCAAAACTATTCAGGATGAGCTTGGCGGAAGTCCCCACGAGCAGGATATTAAAGACCTAAAAGAGAAAGCCAAGAAAAAAAATTGGCCGGATAATGTAAAGGAGGTTTTTGAGAAAGAGCTTGATAAGCTTAGTCGCATGAATCCCTCTGCCGCTGAATACTCTATTCAGTATAATTATTTAGAGACTTTAGTGGAGCTGCCTTGGAATGAGTTTTCCAATGATAACTTTGACTTAAAACGAGCAAAGACTATTCTCGATGAAGACCATTATGGTTTGGATAAAGTAAAGGAGCGTATTCTTGAATACTTGGCAGTGATTAAGTTAAAAGGAGATATGAAGTCCCCAATACTATGTCTGGTGGGCCCTCCTGGTGTTGGTAAAACTTCCTTAGGTAAATCCATTGCACGTGCTTTAAATCGTGAGTATGTACGTATGGCGCTGGGCGGACTACGCGATGAATCTGAAATACGTGGACATCGTAAAACGTATATCGGTGCTATGCCCGGCCGAATAATACAAAGTCTTAAGAAAGCTAAAAAGTCGAATCCTGTATTTGTACTCGATGAAATTGATAAAGTAACGGCTAGCCAGTTTAATGGTGATCCTGCTTCGGCATTGCTTGAAGTACTTGATCCTGAACAGAATAGTTCTTTTTATGATAATTTCCTAGAGGTAGAATATGACCTTTCTAAAATTATGTTTATTGCCACTGCCAATTCCTTGTCAAGCATTCATCCTGCACTTCGTGATCGAATGGAGATAATCAATTTGAGTGGATATTTAATGGAAGAGAAAATCCAGATTGCCAAAAGGCATCTTTTACCAAAACAATTTGCAGAGCATGGAATCGATAAGAAATTTATTGCCTTTAATAAAGCTGTTTTGGAAGAACTTATTGATAAATATACCAGCGAATCAGGGGTAAGAACATTGGATAAAAATATAGCCAAAGTAATACGCAGCAGAGCAAAGTTAATTGTTATGGAAGAGGCTTTTGAAGCTGTTTTGGATATTCCGGAGCTTCATAAAATAATGGGACCGCCACGATTTCAGAAAGACAAAGCCATTGATAACTCTCAAGCGGGAGTGGTAACGGGACTGGCTTGGACTAGTGTTGGTGGCGTTATTCTGTTTATAGAAGTTAGTCTTAGTAGGGGAAAAGGATTATTTACGATGACCGGTAGCTTGGGTGATGTGATGAAAGAATCGGCAACGGTAGCATATAAGTACCTCAGGGCTCACAGCGCAGAATTGCATATTCCGCATAAAGCCTTCGAAAATTGGGATGTACACGTTCATATTCCTGAAGGAGCTACTCCTAAAGATGGTCCCTCGGCAGGTATTACGTTCTTTACTGCTTTAGCCTCGGCGTTTACACAGCGAAAAGTAAAATCTAAATTGGCGATGACAGGAGAACTTACTCTTCGCTCAAAAGTACTTCCCGTTGGTGGTATTAAAGAGAAAATTTTAGCGGCCAAAAGAGCTAATATTAAAGAGCTTATTCTCACCAGAGAGAATGAAAAAGATGTGTTAGAGATTGATGAAAAATACATTAAAGGATTGACTTTTCATTATGTAGATACGGCCATGGAAGTAGTGGATATAGCTTTGTTAAAACAAAAAGTGAAAAATCCAATCCGATTTTAATTGGTAGAAATATAAGCTTATGATGAATTGGGACAATTTACTTAATAGTCAACGTTATGGCGATAGTCGTAAAAATTACGATGCTTTTGTTCATCGTTCGGCCTTTCAGCGCGATTTCGATAGGATAATATTTTCGTCAGCATTTAGGCGGATGCAAGATAAAACGCAGGTATTCCCTGTGCCGGAGAGCGATTTTGTTCATAATAGGCTCACACACAGTTTAGAAGTGGCTATGGTTGGTAGGTCGCTGGGGAATCTGGCAGGTCAGTTTATCTTGGAACAAGAGCCGGATTTGGAAAGTAAACATCCCATGAATGTATTTGGTGATATTGTTGCTGCGGCAGCCTTGGCGCATGATTTGGGCAATCCTCCCTTTGGGCATTCAGGTGAAGGAGCTATTGCTGATTATTTCCTTAAGAATAATTTCATTAAAGATTCCTTCGGTTTAACAGATCGGCAATGGCAAGATTTTACTCGCTACGAAGGTAATGCCCATGGATTCCGTTTGCTTATTAATCATCATCCCGATGAGGTAAAAGGCGGACTTAGACTTACTTATGCTACATTGGCTACTTTCTCTAAATATCCACGTCCTTCCTTAGTAAACACTTCCTCCTTGATAGATCCCAATATTAAAAGATGTTCAGCAAAGAAATTTTCTTTCTTTCATAGTGAAGAAGAAGCTTTCGATACCCTTGCTTCCAATGTGGGTTTGCCTTTGTTAAGCAAAGCTAAAGAAGAACGGCTTTGGGCAAGACATCCCTTGGCTTTTATGGTGGAAGCGGCCGATAATATTTGTTATCGAATTATTGATCTTGAAGATGGTTATAAACTGTCTTATCTCAGCCTCGGAGAGATGGAGAAGTTATTGATTCCACTATTGCTTAAATCTTCGGACAACAAAATGGCACTGGCAAAATACCGAGGTATTAAAGATGCCGGAGAGAAAGTAGGCTATCTCAGGGCGAAGGCGATTAACGTCCTTGTCGATGAGGTTATTACTGTCTTTAAGGATAATTATAAGGATATTATGTCAGGAGTTTTCGATAGTGAACTTACCGACTTGATTTCCTCTGTCGATATTCTTGAGGGAGAAATTAAGAAATCAAATATATTTTTATACAATAGAAACCCCGTTATCGAGATTGAATTGGCAGGTTACCAAGTGATTTATGGTCTTTTGGAGAGATTTATGGCAATTCATTTATATCCGGAAAGAGCGATGAGTAAGAAAATGAAAGCTATACTACCTGCTCAGTTTCATGCCAAAGATACGGACAGTAATTATTGCAAGATTATGCGAATAGTGGACTATATTGCACGGATGACCGATACTTATGCTTTAAGTTTATATCGTAGGCTTTCGGGACAGAGTTTGCCATCGTTATAGTAGTCTTGCTGTAATTATATGTATAGTTAGCTGCAAGGCAATAAAAAATGCAGAAAATCAAGATAAATTAGCATTATTACAATTATATAGTCTATATTTGTAATTTATTTACAAATTTTAAAGATAAAATGGTAATAGAGATCAGGCTTCAGAATTTTTTTTCAATAAAGAATGAGATTGTATTAGATTTACGTGCAGCATCTATACACTCAAATACTGCAAAAAAATTATCTAATAATTACTTTAAAACCGATAAACATAAATTACTTAAAACAATTACAATGTATGGTGCAAATGCATCGGGTAAAAGTAATATTATTAAAGCAATAAGATTCTGCAATGCTATGGTGTTTGAATCTCATAGACATAATGAGAATACAATTTATAACTTTCAACCATTCAAATTTAATGGATTGAATAAAAAACCGAGTAAATATCTAATCCGTTTTATCAATAATGGAATTGAATTTGAATATTCTTTTTCGTTGACTCGTAAACAAATTATTACAGAAAGTCTTTATTATTACCCTAAAGGTAGAAGGTCAGAAGTTTTTACTAGAAATGAACTAGCTGGAAGCGAGAAAAAAGACAAATACTCTTTCCAGTCTGTTATTAAAAGGCCTATGGATGTAGTTCAAAATACATCAAATAAAACTCTTTTTATTTCAAGAGCTAGCCAAATGGATAGAGATATAGCCAAAGATGTGTTTAATTACTTTCATAATAAATTTATATTGAGATATTTTGAATTTGGTATTTCTGCTATTGAAACTTTATCAAATCAAAACAAGAAAAGATTATTAGAAGCTCTTAAAATTGCTGATAGTGATATAATTGATTTAAAGATTAAAGTTTTAAAAAAGGAAGGAAAAAATTTTAATGCAAATCTTACAGACTTAACATTATCTGTTGAAGATATTGTACAAGACCATTTGCAAATAAAGTCGTATCATGAAAATTCACCTAATACAGCATTTGATTTTTTTTCAGAGGAATCAAGTGGTACGGTTAAATTATTCCTTATAATGCTAACAATTTTAGATATTGTAAAGAATGATAAAGTTTTATTAATTGATGAAATAGGGGAAAGTCTTCATACAGATATTATTCAATATATTTTTAATTTATTTAATGCAAGTAATAAGTCACAACTAATATGTACAACTCACAATACTAGTTTTTTAGACCTTAAAAAATTCAGAAAAGATCAAATTTATTTTGTCAACAAAAATGATGATTCTTCTACTGATTTATATTCATTATATGATTATAGTGATTTTAGAGATACTATGAACCTTGAAAAAGCGTATTTGCAAGGACGTTTTGATGCTATACCATTTATTAATGACTCAATCGAGAATCTAAAATCAATAATAAATGGGTAATAGCAAAAGAACATCAAGAGGAAAAAAAATCAATCCGCATTTTTGGGTGTTTTGTGAAGGAGAAACGGAAGAAGCATATGTAAAGCATCTAAGATCTCAATTTAGGTTACCAATAGAAATAGTTCCCAAAATAGTTGGAAATAAAATAACAGAACGGTTTATTAAAAGTTATAAAAAGGGAAAACCAACCCATATAAAAGATAAAGATTTCTTTTTTTATGATGCTGATATTGAACCTGTCCTAAAGAAGCTGCAAAAGTTTAAATCAGCTATATTAATAGTGTCAAATCCATCAATTGAATTTTGGTTTTTATTGCATTATAAGAATCAAATATCTGCAGTTACTACAGGTTACTGTATAAAAGAATTATCAAACAGAAATCGAACTAAATATAAAAAGGGATTTATTGATGAAAGCCTTAAAATAAGGCTCATTGAAAAAAGAAAAGATGCGTGTAAAAGAGCAAAAACAACTAATAATTTTAAAAATCCCTCTACAAATGTTCATTTGTTTATAGCAGAACTTGAAAAAGCTAAATTGAAATAAATAGAATTAAATAAAGCCCAGCAGGTAACAAAGGCTATACGTCATTTGGCAGATAGTACTAATAATGAAGATATTAGAAATAAATAAAATTAGTCGTAAGTTGAATATGATGCGTTCCAAAATGCCAAACGCCGCATATTTAAACCGTTGTTGCTAGTATTTAACGCCACGTTTGTATTTCCACCTTTTATGCGACCACAACCAGTTTTCAGGATTTTTGCGAATCACTTCTTCCAGCACTTTAAAATACTTATCAGTGATTTCGTGTTCGTCAGTTTCTTTGGGGTTTTCAAAGAGTGTTTGCGCTGTAATTTCATAGTATCCTCGTTTAACTCTTTGTATATCAATAAATACTACGGCAAGATCCAGCATTTTTGAAAGTTTTTCTGCACCTATATGAACCGGTGTTTCCTGGTTTAAGAACGGAATCCAGTATTTTATTTTGGCATGATGCGGACTTTGGTCAGCCATAAACATATACAGTTTATCACCCTGCTGATGCTTTAGCATTATATCGTAAGTTTGCTCCATGGGATAGAGAGTAAATCCAAAACGTTCACGGGTTCTTACAAGATATTTATCCATAATAGGGTTCTCAATTTTACCATAAACGGCCCAGCATTCCTGAGGAACCCACAGGGGAGTTGTTACCCCATATTCCCAATTATTATAATGTCCCATGGTCATCATTACACTTTTCTTATTGTCGTAATGCTCCTGGAAGAGTTCGGGATTAGTAAATTTGAATCGTTTTTTAATGGCTTTGTTGCTAATGCTGAATTCTTTAATGGTTTCAATCATCACATCGGTGAGATGCCTAAAGAATTTCCGTTCAATTTTTTTAATTTCTGCCGGTGTTTTTTCCGGAAAGCTATTTCGTAAATTCTCATTAACAACTTTTCTGCGGTAAGCAAAAACATGGTATAATAGGAGGTAAGCAAAATCAGAAATACCATATAGTATCCAGTGGGGGAGTAAGGAGATAAGATAAATAATGCCTATTCCTATATAAGTTATAATCTTTTGCATTGAAATAAGTTGATATTAGTGTAAAATCTTGAAAATCAATTCCTTTGTTAAGTCTTTATTGTCTGAAGATTGATTGCCTATGCCTTTAGATTTGGCATCATATTCGCGGAGATAGCCAATTATTTTAATAATTTTGCCATAGGAGTAATTACGAGAAGCACTCATCAGATCATTTACAAAATACGGATTAATACTTAAAGCAGAGGCTACTGTCCTCGAAGATTTGTCTCTTAATGTATGTATTATTCCTAAATTAGTAAAATAGTTATATAATATGGGAATTACCATTAACAAGGGATGATTTTTGGGGTCGGAAGCAAAATAATCAATAATTTGGTTTGATTTATAAATATCCTTTTTACCCAAAGCTTTCTGT
>WGCS01000217.1 GCA_015493685.1 Bacteroidales bacterium | reverse complement strand
ACTAGATATATATCGTGGTATATAAAGTAGTTTTTTTAATTATCAAACATTTCATTGATTCAGGAAAGAATAAAACTTGATATATCTCAACTCTACTTTTTACAGATAGTATTCTTTCAAGCTATATTTGCCAAGAATATAGGAATAACTAAAATTTATAACATGCAATCTTCTACTATTACAGCGAGTAAGTTCTTGTATAACTGGCTGTTAATGTTTGTAATTTGGCTTGGATTTACCACTAGTTTACAAACTCCGGAACTTATTACAGGGGCTATTGTCAGTTTAAGTGTTGTACTAATCACCGCCAAATATTTTTCGTGCTGCGGTTTGGATATTCTCCTTCCCAAAAAATTATTTTACATTTTTAAATATTTTGTGGTGTTTTTGGTCGCTTTGTTTAAAGCAAATTTCGATGTGGCTCGTAGAGTAATTTCTCCCTCTTTACCAATTAATCCGGGTATTGTTGAGTTTGAGACAAAGCTAACCAATGAATTTGCAAAAATGGTTCTCGCCAATAGCATTACTTTAACACCCGGTACTTTAAGTGTCGATTTGGTTGGAAATCGGTTTTATATCCACTGGATTGATGTTGTTTCTGAAGATCCTGTGGAAGCGCAGCGCTTGATAGCAAAAGATTTTGAAGATATTTTAATAAAGATATTTAACTAAAAAAGACAGACGACTTATGAATATATTTCTCATTATAGTATTTAGTTTGATGTTGCTTGCTCTTATCTTGGGCTTGGCACGATTCATTAAGGGTCCTACATCAGCTGATAGAGTAGTGGCATTGGATACCATGAGTATTATTGCTACTTCTGCATTAGCACTTTTGGCATTGGTATATAATAGGTATATCTATATGGATATTTCACTGGTATATGCTGTATTAGGTTTTATTGGAGTTATTGTAGTAGCAAGATATTTGGAGGGCGCATTATGATGGAAATAATAAAATATATTGGCTATATAGCCATTGGAATAGGAAGTATCTTTCTTTTTTTAGGGGCATTGGGAATTTATCGTATGCCCGATGTGTATAACCGTCTTCAGGCCGGTACTAAGGCTACTACTTTAGGGGCAATGAGTACCATACTTGGCGTTGGTCTTGTTGAACCTACATGGTTTGTGAAGTCATTGATTATAGTGGTTTTTATTGCCGTGTCTAATCCACTTAGCTCACATGCACTGGCACGCGGGGCCTACAGAGCTAGCCTAACTCCATTTATGAAAAAGAAAATGGATGCTTACGAGTCAGAAATACAAAACGAAAAGGAGGACTAATCTTATGCTATTTTATACTATTGTTTTAATCATTTTGGCAATTATTCTACTGGGAGTAGCAATATATGCTGTTGTTCAAAAGGACTTGCTTTATGCTGTTATTGCTACGGGAGTGATAAGTTTAATCCTGTCTGTTTTCTTTTTTATTCTTCAAGCTCCTGATGTTGCTCTTACTGAAGCGGCCATAGGCATAGCATTGACTACTATTATTTTTATTATTACCATTCGTAATACTAGTCGTATGGAGGATGAAATGCCTTTAGACCACGAGCCTAATAGCGAAAGTGATAATCAGGTAGAGACGAAATAGAATTATGGATAATTAAAAGATTTAATCGGTTATTAATTATGAAAAAATTACTCATTATATTATTACTGGCAGTGGTGGGATATTTCCTTACTGTTTCTATGTCGAATATTAAGTTTGGTGCCAATAGGATGGGAGACCTTTCACAACCTAAAACTGTGGGTGCGTTTTACCTTAGTAAGACTCCTGGCGAACTGTCTGTTGCCAACGTGATTACAGCTATTGTTGTCAACTACAGAGGCTTTGATACCTTGGGTGAGGTTTCGGTTCTTTTCCTTGCTGCTACAGGCTTGGGAAGTATATTGTATAAAAAGAAGAAAAAAGGAGAACATATTCCTACTGTTAATAAGCCCTCTTCTGCCTTGCTTCAAGCCGGATCTAAATTAATATTTCCTGCTATTTTGGTCTTAGGTGCCTATGTGTTTATTCATGGTCATCTTACCCCCGGTGGAGGTTTCCAAGGAGGGGCAATTATTGCTACCGGCTTCTTGCTTATGATGATGTCGTACAAAGATTTTACTATGAATCATAGTGTTATCACCTGGGTAGAGTCTTTGGCAGGAATTACATTTGCCAGTATTGGTTTGATTGGTTTGATAGTAGATCATTCTTTCTTAGAGAATTTCCTTCCCATAGGTTATATTAACGATCTTATTTCAGGAGGTATAATCCCATTAATATATGTTGCAGTGGGTTTTAAAGTAGCCGCGGAGTTGAGTGGAGTTTTAGATACATTATTAAGCATAAAAGAAAAATAATTATGGATACAATCGATTATTATCAAATAATGAGTATTGGAGTTTATGGCTCGGCCATTGGACTTATACTTATTGGGCTGTATGCCGTTCTTATGAAGAAGCACCTTACCAAAATTGTAATAGGACTTTCTATTATTGATGCCGGTATTAATTTACTCTTTATAGCCATTGGGTATATTAGTAATGGTACTGCACCAATTTATTCATCGCAAGGTATTGATTTGGTGAAAACAGGAACTCCAATGGTAGATCCTGTGCCTCAGGCGCTTGTTCTTACAGCAATTGTTATTGGTTTTGGAGTTACTGCCGTTGCTTTATCGTTAGTAATACGCCTTTACCGCCATCATAATACCGCAAGAATTGACCAAATAAAATCGTTGAAATGGTAATATCTCCAGTACATTATATCGCAGTGCCGCTGTTGGCGGCTTTTCTTATGCCTCTTTTGGCTAAGATCCATAGAGAATTAACGAGAATAGTTCCAGGACTAGTAATCCTATATCTGGGCTATGTATCGGTAGTTTTGATGAATCAGGTTATGGCCCATGGTACTATTGTTGAAGTTATAGCCGGATGGAATGCCCCGTGGGGGATAAATCTTGTATATTCACCGTTTACCGGCTTTTTGGCTAGCATGATGACTGCCATGGCCTTTGTTATTTGGCTTTATAGTTATCGTTTTAAGAAAGTAGATAGCCAGCCGGCACTTAAGTATTTTATTCTATTTATGATGCTTGTTACCGGTACCATTGGTATCGTCCTTACCGGTGATATTTTCAATTTCTTTGTATTTTTAGAGATTACAGCAATATCGTCTTATTCGCTTACTGCTTTTTATAGAGATAGAGATGGGGCTGAAGCGGCATTTAAATATTTGTTGATAGGTTCTTTTGCCTCGGCCTTTATTCTTATTGCTATATTGCTCCTTTATACTCAAGTAGGTACACTTAATATGGCTCAGATAGCTGTCAGAATGCATGATGTGCCTACTCACATGAAAATTACAATTCTTATCCTTTTCCTTGTTGGCTTGGGTATCGAGGCAGAAATGTTTCCTCTTAATGGTTGGGCTCCTGATGCATATTCTCAGGCCCCTAGCCCCGTTGGTGTTACCTTTGCTGCTCTTGTGGTTAAGGCGGGCGTTTATGGGCTTATACGAATTATCTTTACGCTTTTTGATGTTCATGGCGCATACGAATACCTTATTGTAATGGGAGCAATTACTTTGGTAATGGCTGAGTTGGCCGCAATACGCCAGAAGAGTTTGAAAAGAATGTTAGCTTATTCCAGTATCGGACAAATGGGAGTTGTAATGATTGCCTTTGGTATTGGTACTAATGAGGCCGTATTTGGAGCTATTTTCCTTATGTTTAATCATGCTGTCATCAAAGGTTTATTATTTATGTCAGGGAGCTATTTGGTTTATAATACCCCCAATAAAGAAATTCAATACCTTTCAGGATATGGTATGAAGATGCCATTAATTTCTTTGTTTTTCTCGCTGGGAGCTCTTGCTATTGTTGGCCTCCCTCCTTTTGCCGGCTTTTGGAGTAAATTATATATCCTTATTGCCGCAGCTGATAATCAAATGATTGGACTTATTGCTTTGATATTAGGAGTGAGCATTGTTGAAATAGTTTATTATTTCCGTGTTGTAGGTAGGTTGTATTTTGGAAAACCTTCCAAAGGAAGTATTATGCAAAAACCTACTTATGGTGGTGTTATAGCCATGTCATTGCTGGCCATTGTTATTCTTGTGGTTGGTTTTTATCCCGATGTAATTACCCCATATATTCATAATGCCGCTGATGCTTTACTCGATAAAGCTCAATATATCCACAGCGTATTGCCGAATGCTGATTTATCACAAATTCAAAATCTTAAATAGGACAATCTTATGAACAGTTTACTATTGATAATTCTTATCTTATTAGGAGGAGCGATTTTAGCTTATTTGTCGAAACGGATATCTCCTATGTTAAGTAGCATTGTTAGCTTTTTGGCAATCACTTCTGCTGCTTTGGTTTTCTTTTTCCTTGCCAACGATCAAGAAATAGTAAAAATTTCTCTGGGCGATTTTGTCTTGGAATGGGGATTAAATGCCTATTCATGGATTTTTGGTGCCATGGTAATGGTGATGGCTACATTGGCTTCTCTTTTTTCCATATTCTATATGAAAGGAAAGGATCGCTTAGGTTATTTTAATCTTAATTTCGATCTTTCTGTAATGGCCATGATGGGTATTCTTTTTAGCCTTGATTGGGTTTCCTTTTTTATCTTCTGGGAAATCATGACTTGGTCCTCATTCCTTATTATTGTTTATAATGGTATTAGTGAGGGTAAAATAGGTATTAAATATATGATATTTAGTGCAATAGGAGGTTATGCTATGCTTCTTGCCCTTGTGGTAACCCGCAGTCAAATTCATAGTTTTCTAATCACTGATTTGATTCATAGTTTTGCCGGTTTCTCAGGGAATATGCAAGCGCTCTTGGGCTTATTATTTTTGACGGCTTTCGGAGTCAAAAGTGCCGTGATGCCTCTTCATGTATGGGCACCTCGCGCTTATGCTGATTCTCCAATGTCTTATACGGCCATTTTTTCCGGATTATTATCAAAAATGGGTATCTTTGGTTTTGGAATTATGCTGATAGCTGTTTTTTCCCATTCTGTTGATGGTACTATTTTCGTTTATAGAGAAGTATTGGCTTGGCTTGCCGCCATTACCAGCGTAATTGCTACTTTTTATGCAGTAATTCAAACCGATGCAAAACGCCTTTTAGCCTATTCATCTATTGCCCAGTTGGGTTATATTGTTATGGGATTGGCTATAGGAACAAAACTTGCCGTTATGGCAGCCTTATTCCTTGCTATAATGCATGCCATTTACAAAGGAACTTTATTTATGGTTGTGGGTGCTGTTGAACGTCAAACCGGCATTACTGATATGACTAGATTAGGAGCCTTAATTCGTAAAATGCCTTGGACTTTCTTTGCAGCTCTTTTGAGTATTATAGCTCTAGCCGGTATTCCTCCTTTGGGTGGTTTTGTCGGGAAATGGATGTTGTATGAGTCGTTGATTACTTCCGATCATTATTTCCTTATTATTTTAGCATTCTTAAGCTCTACAGCTGCTTTCTTATATTCGTTCCGCTTTCTTTTTGGCATTTTCTTAGGACAGGAAGAAAAAGAATTTGAAAATGTAAAAGAAGTTCCCTTTACAATGGTGTTGCCAATGTTAATTGGCTCCTTGTTATTGGTTGTTTTTGGCACTTTTCCGGGTTTATTATTCAAACCCTTGGCTAGTGCCATGTCCTTCTTAGGTATGGGTGATGTTAGTTGGAATATGTCCATGCTTAGTAATGGCTGGGGAGATCATGTGGATACATTGGATGTTATTAATTCTGTTGTAATAATATTTGTTTTGGTAGCTATTTTCTTAGGGCTTAAAAATAGAAAGAGAACTCGTTATGTTAGCACCAAAGATATTCATACTTCAGGCGAGATTCCTACCGAAAATGAAAACTTAACTTATGCTGTTGATTTTTATAAGCCTTTTGAACGTGCTATTGCTCCCGTAATGAAGCGTAAAATGGATTTCTACTACAATAAGTTTGGTGAAGGGTTGGAAACTTTCTTTGATTTTCTTAGACGAGTATATACCGGAAACGGACAGACTTATGCATTTTATGTGATAGTCTTCCTTGTTATTTTAATTGTTTTTTCTCAACAAATATTTTTTTAACTGAAAAGAACTTAATATTATAAATATGGACACAAATAGTTGGATTTCTATATTAGGATTTATTGCCACAGTGGTTTTGGCCTTTACTGTTGGGGTATCTTATGGTGGTATTGTTCGTAAGATTACTGCTAGAATACAAAATAGGGTAGGGCCTCCCGTTTATCAAAATTTCTTTGATATCTTTAAACTATATAGCAAGTCAACGGCCGTAAATCATGGATGGATGCAGCATCTTGGACCTGCTTTTGCTATCACAGCTTCGGTCACTAGCTTGATGTTTATCCCTGTTTTAAATGGGCAAGGTGAATTTTGGTTTGCTAATCTTAATTTTAAGGGTGATTTAATATTTTTACTTTATATGATGGTATTTGGTTCTTTGGGTATGGCGCTTGGAGCCGGCCAAACGGGGAACCCTAATTCTGCAATTGGTGTATCTAGAGGTCTGTCACAAATGGTTGGATATGAAATCCCTTGGGTTTTGGCATTGGTGGCTTTGATGTTGCAAACAAAAAGTACTTCTATCACCGGTATTATGGATTATCAAATTGCCCATGGAACATGGATGATGTTTGAATCTCCTCTAGCCTTTATTGCCGCTTTAATGGCAATGCTTGGGATGTTTCACTATGCTCCTTTTGATGTTACCTTTGCTCCTGCAGAGCTTTCTTCAGGTCCTGCATCTGAGTTTGGTGGTAAATATCTTGCCATGATGATGACATCGGGTTCTATTTTTGCTTTCGTTAAATTAGCCTTATTTGTAGATATTTTTATGGGTGGAGCTTCCAACTTAATAATGTTGGTTGTCAAGACCTTTTTGTTATATATGGTTCCTGTACTTTACGGTATTGTTAGCCCTCGCTATCGTACTGAACAATCCATTCGCTACTTTTGGGGTTGGCCAACGTTGATAGGCGTATTAGGAGTTTTATATGTAGTTTTTGTACGATAATTTATAAAGAATATTAGAAGATGCCAAACGATAAAAATTCACAAAAGATAGTCGATATTATCAAAAATGCGGCTCGTAAGCATTCCCTTTTTGTTTTAGCTTACGGTACCGGCTGTGGTGCCATTGAAATTCCACCAACAATGACCTCGCGCTATGATGCCGAACGATTTGGTATTCGTGGTATGGCTACTCCACGCCAAGCTGACGTGCTGTTAGTAACAGGATATTTGGCTACCAAAACCCTCAAAAGGGTTATTAGGGCTTATGAGCAAATGCAGGATCCTAAGTATGTAATTGGATTTGGGAGTTGTACTATTAATGGCGGCATGTATTGGGATTCATACAATACTATTAAATTGCTCGATAAATATATTCCTGTTGATGTGTATATTAATGGGTGTATGCCTCGTCCGGAGGCTGTTATTACTGGCTTTATTGAATTGCAAAAACTTATTGCTGAAGGAAAAGCCGATGGAGCTACTAAATATAAAGAAAATCTAGATTGGTATCGTGCCAATCAAAAGAAAGTCATTAAAAACTGGAATATGCCTGACTATAACTGGTAGATTTTTGCTTTTATAAATCCTTAATTTGTATCCAATGACTGAAAATAGTTTAGATAAAGAACAACAGATAGTTAACCACCTAGTGGGGACTTTCCAAAATTTAACCGGTAAAGTTAAAAGAAACAGGCGTATAGAAGTTTCCATTGAGAAGAAACAAATAACTTCTGTACTTAATTATGTTAAAGACCACCTTGGATTTATCCATTTCTCACACATGTCGTGTGTCGATTGGTTGGAAGATGGGTACTTTGAACTGGTTTATATACTTTGGTCTCCTGAGCAAAAGATACAACTTCTGGTGAAAGCGCTTGTTGATAGAGAGAATGCCTCTGTTGAAAATGCAGATATGATATGGCGTCAGCTTAATACATATCAAAGAGAAATACGCGAAATGTTTGGTGTTAACTTCATAGGGATGAAAGGCGACAAAGAGTTTATCCTCGAAGATTGGGACAATATGCCTCCCATGCGTCGCGATTTTAATACTGTCGATTATATTCAAGAGGTGTACTTTGAGCGACCGGGAAGAGAAGATGCTCAAAATGTGAGAGAGACAATAAGTAAGCGTACCGGTGAAGAAATTCCCGAAGTGGCTACAAAATATTCAAGAGATTAATTATTAGCTTAATAGGCATATAAAATATATATGATGAGAGAGAAAGCTACAACCCTATATCTAGGTCCTCAGCACCCAGGTATTACAGGAAATATGATGATTAAGCTGAAGGTAGAAGGCGATACTGTAGTTAAAGCCCAAACCCATGTTGGATATCTCCACCGTGGTTTTGAGAAACTTATGGAACGTCGTAATTGGTTACAAAGTTTTACTATTGTCTGTCGTATTTGTGTTCCCGAACCTGATCCCAATGAGCTTAATTACTCCAGGGCGGTTGAGGAAATTGAAGGTCGAGAAGTGCCGGAAAGAGCAGAGTGGATTCGTACTTTGATGATGGAACTTAGTAGGCTAGCGTCTTATTTACTTTGGTTTGGAGGCCAAAATGGTTCAGCAGGCCTTTATACTATGCCCCAGTGGAGTGTTGGTGATAGAGATTATATTCTTGATCTTTTTGAAGAACTTACCGGTGGTCGTGTTTATCATATGTATATCTGGCCGGGTGGTGTTCGTCGCGATTTACCCAACGGCTTTACTGATAGAGTATTGCAGACTATGGATTATTTGGAGAAAAGGCTCAAACAATACGATCAATTGATGTTTGAGAATACTATCTTCCAGCGAAGAGCTCAAGGCATTGGCTGGATAGACCCTGCCAAAGCTGTTGAATGGGGTGTTGTTGGGCCTCCTTTACGTGCAGCCGGTTTTAAATCAGATGTACGAATCGATGATCCTTATTTGATTTATGATCAATTGGATTTTGAAGTGCCAACACAACAGGGCTCTGACGTATGGGCACGTGCTTTGGTACGCCGTACCGAATTTCAACAATCCATTAATATGGTTCGCCAGATAATAGATAAAATGCCTGGCGGTCCAGTGTATAATAAAATTCCTAACCCAATGAAATGGACCATCCCAGCCGGTGATGCTTACGTTAAAGCTGAATCTGCTCGTGGTGAGTTTGGCTATTATGTGGTGAGTGATGGCTCTAATAAACCTCGCCGTGTTCATGTTAAAGGTCCGGCTTATGTTCATGGAGTTACCTTATTGGAAAATATACTTGAGGGTGCAAATATTTCAGATGTTTCATTCATTATGAATAGCTTGGGTACTTGCCCTCCCGAAATTGAACGTTAATTTTTATAGAATAATTTGTAACACAAAATATTATGGCATTTTTTGATATTAAAGGTTTAGTAACTCCCTTTACCGCTTTAAAACAGTTTGGTAAAGCGCCTCATACAGTTACTTTTCCTTACCATAAAAAAGAAACTGCTCAACGTTATAGGGGGCTTCACTTCAATGATTTAGAAGTTTGTATCGGTTGTGGTAATTGTTCCACTATCTGTATGAACGAAGCCATTGATATGGTGAACCTTGAACAAATCGAGGGTAAAGCAGGAGATAGCGGTTTGCGTCCAAGGGTTGATAATGGTCGTTGCTGTTGGTGTGCTCTTTGCGTTGAAGTTTGTCCCACAGGGTCTCTTAATCTTACCAAAGATTATATCTATGTTACCCCTGATGCTGATTCTTTTCTTTGGACGCCCGGTGTGAGTAATCCCGAAGGGAAAGACAATATTTCTTTCCATAGTGATGTGGATACTTCCTTGTCTATGTTTGATCGAGTTCCAATGCCAGAACTTGATGGTAAAGAAAGGGTGAAGTCATTTGCTGAAACAATGTTGTATTATACCGAAGAAGCAGCACGTGAAGAAGCTTCTCGTTGTATTTCTTGCAGCCTTTGTACTGAAGTTTGTCCTGATCACATGCATATTCCTGAGTATATTAATGCCATAGCTAAAGGGGAAGATGATGATGCCATCCGAATTATTTATGATAATAATCCACTGGGCGAAATGTGTGGTAAAGTATGTACCAGACGCTGCGAGGATGTTTGTGCCCTTCAAGTGCGTGGTGATGCTGTAGCCATTCGTTGGCTGAAAGAATATGCTGTTGGTCGCGCTGAAACGGCTGAGATGCTTAAAGAAATTGTAAATCCTGATATTCAAGAACCCAATGGTAAAAAAGTAGGTATCGTTGGTGCCGGTCCTTCCGGTCTTACTACTGCTTATTATTTGGCTCTAAAGGGCTTTGATGTTACTATCTACGAAGCCAATGAATATGCCGGTGGTATGGTGATGTATGGTATTCCAAAATATAGATTACCCATGGATAGCCTGAATAAGCAAATTGATTATATGAAGAGCATTGGAGTTAAAATTAAATTCAATACTAAGGTAGGGAAAGATATTACTTTCGATGAGATTTATAAAGAGCATGATGCTGTATTTGTTGGTATAGGATTCCAAAAACCCTATAGTATTGGTATTAAAGGTGAAGATGCGCAAGGGGCTTTCCCTGCCGTAAATCTACTCTTCGATGTTAATAGCGGAAAAACTCCTGATATGGGGAATAAAGTAGTCGTTATTGGTGGTGGAAATGTGGCCATCGACGGTGCCAGAGTATCACGCCGATTGGGAGCAGAAGTGGTTATTATGTATCGTCGCCGCGTGCAGGATATGCCAGCCGATTGGGAAGAGATTGAAGGTGCAGAACATGAAGGAGTTGAAATAATGCCTCAAACTATTCCGGTAGAAATTATCACTGATGATAATAATAAGGTGAAAGCCATTAAATACCTTAAAGCTGAAATGGTTGCTGATGATAAGGGCGGCCGTCCTCGTCCTGTGCCCATTGAGGGTAGTGAAACAATTATGGAAGTTTCTTCCGTTATTGGTGCCATAGGTCAAGAGGCTGATTATTCATTCTTACCCGAAGAATACCGTAATAGTATTGAGATTAATAGAGGTAGAATGGTGGTGAATGAGCAAATGCAAACAGCTAATCCTAAGATATTTGCCGGAGGAGATGCAGTAAATCGTACCGCTGATGCCATTAGTGCCATTGCCGATGGCTACAGAGCAGTAAAAGCTATTGAAAAATTCTTGATGAACTAGCTATTGTCTCTATTATTTAAAGGAGGCTATCTCAATTAAATTATTGAGATAGCCTCTTTTTTTATTCTTAACTATCTTTATTCTGTATTGCCAATAAGAGGTCATATTATTTTCTATTTTGTTGTTGGTATTGGAGTCATTTATACTATATAATCAATAGAGCCAAGCCTGATTTTCTTCTTATGTAGTTTTTTATTATCTTTGTTAATGTAAATTATTACTTATTGCAATTGGTTTTGAAGCTATTAGAATCAAGGCAGATTACTAAAATTTAATTATCATGAAAAAGTTTCTTATTATCATTGTATTAATAGTGGTGTTTGCCGCTGGTTTAGTTTATTTATGGCTTTATAATACAGCGCCAAAATATTCAGGAGTAATTAAATGTGCGGGCATACACGATTCTACTCAAGTGGTTTACGATTCTTATGGAGTGCCTCATATTTATGCTTCTAATGCAAATGCGGCTTATTTTGCTTTGGGATATGCTCAAGCGCAGGATAGACTTTTTCAGATGGAGATATTGAGGAGATTGTCTCAAGGTAGGTTGGCAGAGATTTTAGGTCCTAAGTTATTACCTGTAGATAAGAAAATGCGTACCCTTGGTTTTAATAAAATGGCCAAAGAGAGTGCCTTGTATTCCTTTGCCAATGATGGCGAGATGCAACAACAAACACATGCCTATTTATCGGGTATTAATGCTTTTATTAAAAAAGGAAATTTACCCATTGAGTTTAAACTATTGGGTTTTAAACCCAATGAATTTTCTCCAAAAGATATCTATTCTAATATTGGATATATGGCCTTGGGCTTTTCTATTGCTATGACTACAGAGCCGGTGATGGAGTATATCTCTGAAAATTTGGGAGAGAATTACCTGACAGTTTTTGAATCAGACTCAGCTTCAGGAACATCTAACTATCGCCCTTATGCGGTAAAAGAGATTATTGCTAATACAATTTTAAAAGACATTCAGAAATTTCCTTACGATTTGCCTTTCCCTTATTGGGAGGGAAGTAATTCATGGTTGCTGTCCAAATCGAAAACAAAAAGTAAACATGCCATTTTTGCCAATGATACGCATATTGGTTATTCACAGCCTTCAGTTTGGTATGAAGCTTATATGGATTACCCCGGACATAAACTATATGGATATTATTTGGCTGCTGTTCCCTTTGCTATTATGGGACATAATACTGATTTGGCTTGGGGTTTAACTATTTTTCCTATGGACAATATGGACCTTTACTACGAAACTACGAATCCTAAAAATAGCAATCAATATCGTCAGGGTAGTAAATGGGTAAATTATAGCCATTACAAACAAACTATTAAAGTAAAAGATTCCGCAGCAGTAGAATATGATGTGCGTTGGACTAAGCATGGACCGGTAATTAGTGATGCTTTCTCTCAAGTAAAACAAAAAAATAGTAATGTTGTTGCATTATGGTGGACTCTAAATCATATTAGAACTAAGGTATTGAAGGCAATCTATTTGATGAATAACGCCACCAATATTTCTACCTTTGAACAGGCTTTACCCAATATTGATATTTTGGGTCTTAATGTGATGTATGCCGATCGTAAGGATAATATTGCATGGTGGGCAACGGGTTTAATTCCCATGCGTAAAGCTTCCCTAAATACTAAATTATATTTATCAGGAGCTATGGATACTCTGGAACGTAACTATTATCCTTTTAATAAAAATCCTCATCTTATCAATCCTGATAAAGGTTATATTGTTACTGCCAATAACTCACCGGGAATATACGATTCTATGAGTGTTCCGGGTTATTATGCCCCGGGATATCGAGCAGCACGCATTACTGAGCTCCTGGAGCAAAATAATAGCTGGGATATTCAGCGTCTTAAAAAAGTTCAATTGGATGTATTTTCTCATCGTGACCTGCATATCCGTGATATTATTCTTAATAGTATGTCTACTGAAGAGAAGATGAATCCGAAAAATAAAGAGATAATAGCTGCTCTTAAAAAATGGGATGGTAATTATTATATAAAATCGGTGGGAGCAACTATTATTACACGTTTAATTTATGAAACATTAAATAATAGCTTAGGAAAATTACTTGATAAAGAGCGTTTTGATCAGATGTTGCATACTTATGCTTTTAAGTGTAATTTAGAGCGCCTTATCGAAGATAAAGATTCACCATGGTGGCAGGGGAGACGACAACAAATTTTTGATACGTCAATGGCTCAGACCTTACATTCGTTGACAAAACAATTGGGAAGTGATATCTCTCAGTGGCAATGGGGAAAGGTTCATCAGCTCGAACATGTTCACCCCATTGGGCGAAAAAAACCATTTGATAAAATTTTCAATGTAGGGCCATTTCCTGTTCGTGGTAGTTTGGAGGTGGTTGATAAAGAAGGCTTTGTCTATAGTGATAAGGCAAAAATTAAAGTTGTTTCCGGACCAGCAATGCGTTGTTTGTTAGACTTTGCTAAAGCTGATTCTGCCATAGCTATTATTCCTACAGGTCAGTCAGGAAATATTATGAGCTCGCATTATAGTGATCAGTCAAGAATGTTTGTTCGAGGAGAATATCGACAGCAGATTATTAAAAAATCTGAATTAAATGTTGATAAAAACAGTCTGTGGCTTATCCCGGAATAGCATCCTATTTATTTAGTAATGCAAAAATTAATAGCATTATTGCCATTTCTTTTTGAGAAGCAACATTACTTTTAGAGGAAGGGAGAGTCGATAGTATCGTAAACCATAATAGAGATGTTGAGAACCTCCAAAACTTTGATAGAAACGAGCCAAGGAAGGATTATTAGAGCCTTCAAAATCAAAGACTTTTTGCGAAAGAGCGTAGCTTTCTATAAAAGAACTTATTAGGAACGGCATGGCAGCTTGCGCTTTTCCTTCGTTATTTAGGCCCGAGAACAGAAAGATATATCTTTGTTGATCGTGGATAAAAAGTGCTGCAGCCAACAGATTATTTTCTTTGGAGCGTACTCCTTGAATTTCCCCTTTTCCTTTATGAAGGAGCGTATACATCAAATGTCCTAATCGATTATAATCTTCACTGGAATATACATTTAGTTCGTTTCCTTTATTACTTTTAAATAGGGTTATTAAATCCTCAGGTTTAATGTGTAGGTCTATCTGAAGCTCTCTTTTATTCGCTTTCTTTAAATTTCGTTTAAGGTTTGTACTGTATTTTTTTTGAATGCTAACAAAATCTGAGCTTAAATCCAACTCTATTGTTGTGTTTTCCTTTAAAGAATATTCCTTATGTTTTTTTGCTTGATAATATTTATTCAAGTTGATTTCAACGATACGGAAATCATTGGGGATTGCTAAAATAAATTGATGAAGTTTGGTAATATCCTGTAAGGCTGTTGAAAACAATCCTAACTGTTGAGTAAAAGGAGGCTGGTAAATATATTTTATTCCATATTTTTTACGATAAGGAAGAGGAAAAACACTTACGTAATCATCTTCTATCAACGCATCCCATTCTCCTGCTACGATATTCAAATACCAGGAATAGGCATAAATATAAGCATTGGATGAGGCTTTTATGCAATTATCCCATCGGTTAAAATCAATATCCTCGTGATGTAAGTATTTTATCATATAGCAAAATTACTAAATATAAGTGTTTAGTAACGAGGTAAAACATATTATTGACAATTAATCCGATAATAAGGAGCTAATCAATGTTAACATTCAAAAACCTATAGAATACAAGAGATTTCTCTCTTTTATACTATTCTAATCGGACACTGATGATTGATAATCAAAGTAGTTATATTCTTCCCAATATTAAAATCCAAAAACGTAAGGTAGAAAATAGTAAGTCATCAAGCTTATCAATAAGATAGCAAAGATGTTAATAAAGAATCCTACTTTCATCATATCGGCAATTTTAAGTCTTTTAGAGCTAAATACAATTGCATTTGGAGGAGTGGCAACGGGAAGCATAAATGCCATCGAAGCAGCTATTGTAGCCGGTACCATTATTAATAGCGGGTTTACTTTAGCCCCAATTGCCAATGAGGCAAGTATGGGCAGTAGTAAGGTTGTAGAGGCTGAGTTGGAGGTGAATTCAGTTAGAAATACCATTATAGTTGTTGCCAATAGTATCAGGACAAAAGTATTCACTTGTGCGTAGGCTTGCATACTTGTGCCTATATATTCTGATAGGCCGGAGGTTTTAAACCCTTGTGCCAGCGCAAAACCACCACCAAAAAGTATAATGATATTCCATGGTAAATCACGCATTTTCTCCCAGTCGAGTAGTTTATGTCCTTTTTTCTTCTTCGAAGGAATAAGAAATAGACTGATACCTATAGTCATGGCTACTGTGCCATCATTAAAGAATTTTGGCCATGGAAATAAAGAGGCCCATCCTGTAAAATGAAAACTGCCAATATTTATTGAAGAACGGGTAACCCATAAGAGTGCGGCACTAATAAATAATATACCCATCCACTTTTCTTCATAGCTGGCTTTACCCAATTTTAAATATTCTTGTTCAAAATTTATTACGTTACTATTTTGTTTCCAATGTTTACTTTGCTTTTTTACAAAAATAAAATACAGAAAGAAATAAATAGCTACAAACATTACAATACTCATTGGCAATGCAAATAGCATCCATTGTGAGAAGCTAATTTCCGGTGCTTTAGGAAAATTTATGGCATAAATCTTTACGAAAATGGGGTTCGGTGGGGTTCCTATTAGGGTTGCTATACCACCAATGGATGAGCTATAGGCTGTTCCCAATAGTAAGGCTATAGAATATTTTTGCATTTCTTTCTTGCCGTAAAGGTCCTCCAAACTTATTATTACGGAGAGTAGTATTGGGAGCATCATCATTGTGGTTGCTGTATTTGAAATCCACATCGATAAAAAAGCCGTTGCTGACATAAAACCTAATAATATTCTGGCGGGGCTTGTTCCGGTAAGCATCATTATTTTTAATGCTATTCTTTTGTGTAGATTCCATTGCTGCATACCTAATGCAAGCATAAACCCCCCAATAAACAGAAAGATGATATAATTATAATAAGTGCTGCTGACCTCTTTTCCATTCATAATACCGAGTAATGGAAAAAGAACAATAGGTAGTAATGCGGTGATGGAAAGAGGCACCCGCTCTGTTGCCCACCATAAGGCCATCCAAATGGCAACAGCAAAGAGAGCATTAGCGCTATGGGTGGTATTTAAAGGTTGAAAATAGAGTAATAGAATAGCAATTATGGGAGCAGCTATAAATAATGTATAGTTTATTTTAGAATATATAGATTGATTCTTACCCATCATATTACAGTATTAAAAATAGGACTATAAAAGTATAAAAAAAATTGCATAAAAAAAAGCTGTCCTTTGGGGCAGCTTTAATAAAATATCTATAGGAATAGAATGTTTATTTTGTATCGGCAACTTTTCGCGTTGAATAGTTTATTTTCAATGCGTTAGCCTTACGCAATTCTTGCTTTACATCAGTAACAATGCCCATTTTTGAGTCTTTGTCTACTTTCATAGAAACAATATGCTTTTTACGTTTATACTCCGGTATTTTTGTCAATTTAATATTGATAAAGTCACGAATCTGATTAACTTCAGCAAAAGCGTCATTTAATTGTATTCGGTCAGCCTCACCCCATTTAGCCGCTAGCTGAGGAGTAGGTTTACCAATATAAATAAAACTTACCAAAGATTTGTCCTCTAGTTTTTGTACTTCTGAAGCCTCAGGGGCATGAACTACAACGACAAGAGTAACCTCACGCATTACAGTGGTAACCATAAAGAAGAATAGCAGCATAAAGATAATATCAGGCAGTGATGCTGTTGATATTGCGGGTAGTTTTTTGTTTCCGTCTTTTCTAAATTTAGCCATTATTTGTTTCCTCCAAAGTTTGCGGGTTCTGCTTCAGAAATTGACATCGGGATGGCCTTTTGTATAGCCTTTGCCTTGTCTTTGTCTGTTTTAAGAAGCTCTTTAAAATCCATACCAAAATACTGTCTAGATAATTCGTCTCTTAGTTCCCTAACTGCTGCCGCAAGTTCATTTTGCACAGCTATATAAGTCTTATAAGAGGTTCCTCTATCATTCTGCATGGAGACTATACCCTTAGATTGATCATATTTCCCTATGTAGTCAATATCTATTTGTTTAGTCTCGGGAAATTTAGGATTATTAGGGACATGGGGCGTAAGGAAGTTTTTTACATCTTTACGCAAGTAATCCAAATTACCTATCTTCCCATTTACCAATAGCTGATCGTGAGAGTTAATAAGAACAGTAAATATATTTCGCTTATTAACTTTTGGTGGTTCAGGGGCATTGGCAGGCAATGGGGGAGGTAATTTTCGCACTATCCCCGAATCAACGTCCATAGTAGTAGTTACCAGGAAGAAAATTAGAAGCAGGAAGGCGATGTCCGCCATGGATCCAGCATTTATTTCGGGTGTTTCACGAATCATAACTTATCGTTTTAATAAAAATGAATTTATTGCTGAATATAGAATTGCCAAGACTGACAATCCACCGAGAATATAGGCTAAATAGATTAGTGATCCTATAATCCTTGATTCTCCGCTGCTCACACTAAATTCTTGATATACCGGCGCATCGATATTCCCTGATGCACTTAAGTAGGCTATCAAGTATAATACGCCAAGCAATCCTATACTAACTAAGGCTCTAATTGCTGTCTTGGGTGTCATAAGCATCTGAATAACAGCAAAGAGTAGAGTTATTAATATGCCTATTCCCAAAAGGATATAGCTAGTGTAGAAAAAAGGATTTAGAAGTTTATCAGCTAAGGCAACACTAGTTTTCATGGGGTCGCTATTTGCGATTACTAACGCAGCCATAACACCCGCTCCAATCATTACAATGATGGTGAAAATCTTTGTTATTTTAATTATTGTCTTATCCATAAGGCTAAATATTATTTTTTTGATTTAGCTAAAATATCCATAAAGGTAATTGAAGAATCTTCCATATCGTTTACTAAACTGTCGATTTTTGCCAGTAAATAATTATAAAAGATTTGAAGAATAATTGCTACTATCAAACCAAATACTGTTGTCAAAAGGGCAACTTTAATACCACCGGCAACAACTGTTGGGTTGATGTCTCCCACTTGTTGAATTTTATCAAAAGCCTGAATCATACCAATAACTGTTCCCATAAAACCAAGCATTGGGGCCAGTGCAATAAATAAAGCAATCCATGAGAGACCTCTTTCTAAACGTCCCATCTGTACACTGCCATAAGCTACAATTGACTTCTCCACATCATCAAGTCCATCTTCAAATTTCATTAATCCTTGATAGAAGATACTGGCAACGGGGCCTCGTGTATCTCGACATACATCTTTTGCTGCTTCTACTCCACCATTTTTTAGGGCGTCTTCTACTCCTTCGAGCAGTTTCTTCGTGTTAGTGGTAGCTAAGTTTAAATAAATAATACGCTCAATTACTAAGGCTAAACCTAAAATAAGAGCTAATAATACTGTTGACATAAAACCAGGAGAACCTTCAATGAAGTATTTCTTTAATACTTGATGGAAAGTACGATCCTTCTTCAAAAGAGCTGCATCATCAGGTGTAGTTCCTACTGCTGCAGTGGATGCTGAATCTACTGCTGTGGAATCTACTGCAGTAGAATCTGATACTGCTGTGGAATCAACCATCTCGCTGGAAGCATCATTTGAAGCTTGTTCTACTTGTACATCGTTTGATTGCTCTCGAGCAAAGCTTTGATTTAATGGGCTTACACTCAAGAAGGCCATTAATGTCAGTAACGCAAAAAGTTTTTTCATGACTTGTGTTATTGATTTAATTTACTAAATGTTAAAATTCAAAATTATATTATAAAAAATAAAATTCCTTGTATCTGCGGAGAGAGAGGGATTCGAACCCTCGAAACACTTCTCGCGTTTACACGCTTTCCAGGCGTGCCTCTTCAGCCACTCGAGCACCTCTCCAAAATCAGAGCGCTAAAGTACAAAAAAATATTGATTCTGGAAGTTTATTCCATGGTATTTATTTTTACTGTTAATAACTATTAACTCTCTATTATTGCCTAAACTGTCTTTTCAATTCAATATTGCTCACTTTAAAGTTATTGGGCTCTTTTTTTTACTAATAGATGATATTTATTATTTTAATTTTGTTGATATATTTATTTCTATTTCCTAATATTTGCAGCTTAATTTATGCTCTAATTGTTTACTTTTACGCCAAATTATGACTTATGAATCTGGCATTCTTTATTTCTAAGCGCTATTTGTTGGCTAAAAAGTCACATAATGCAATTAATATTATTACGGCTATCTCTGTTGGTCTTGTGGCCTTGGGCACAATGGCGTTAATTGTTATTATGTCTGTTTTCAACGGACTTGAGACCTTAGTAGGTTCCCTTGATTCGAGTTTAAATGCTGATCTTGTAATTCATAATACTAAAGCCAAGTATATGGATGATAGTACTTTCCCGATTAATGAGATTAAATCTATTAAAGGTGTTAACCATGAGGTGAGGATAGTAGAAGACAACTGTTTATTAAAATATACTCCTGCTCTTGAAGAATATAATCCAAGAGAATTTATTGCTTTGATTAGAGGTGTGGATCCTGGTTATCAGTATATTTCAGATATTAATGCTAAAATGATTGATGGTAGGTTTGTGCTGCATGCTAAAGGACGGAATTTTGCCGTATTGGGAAATGGTGTGGCTGCCAAATTGCAAATTCATATTAACGATTATGATAATCCCATCCGTTGTTATTTTCCTAATGTTAATTCAGGAAGCGCTATTAATCCTCTTAAGGCCGTAAATATCGAAAATATTTTTCCTGCCGGCGTTTTTAGTGTTCAGCAAGAATGGGATGACAAACTGATGATTACTTCGCTGCAATTTGCTCAAAAACTGATGAACCTGGAAGGAAAATATACCAGTGTTGATATTGGACTGGATAAAAATGCTAATTTGGAAAACGTGCAGCGTCAGATTCAGCAGTTGCTGGGTGAAAAGTATTCTGTTAAAAATAAAAAACAGCAGAATGTAGTGATGTATAATATTATGAAAAGTGAAAAATGGAGTAGCTTTCTTATCCTTTCTTTTATTCTTTTTATTGCTACTTTTAATTTAGTTGGCGCCTTAAGTGTGCTTATTATTGATAAGCAAACCGATATTTTTAACCTTAGCTTTATGGGAGCTACTCGTGCTCTAATAGCTAAAATATTTTTTCTTGAAGGTTTCTTGGTAACTTTGAGTGGTACTTTTCTCGGAATAGGCTTGGGAACAGCGCTTGTAATTATTCAAGATAAATTTCATTTAATTCCAATGCAAGGCGCTTTTGTTGTGGATTCCTTTCCTGTGGAGTTACGTTTTTCTGATTTGGCAGCAGTATTGGCAATTGTTGTCGTCGTTTCCATGATTGCAGTTATTATACCCATAAAGAGATTAAGCAAAACAATTCTCTCCTCCTAGAACAATTTTGTACACATTTTCACTGAGATATTAGGGCTTAGATAGTCTAAGGATTAAACAGTATAGACTATCGGTATAATAAAATACTACCTACATATTTTCGTTTTACTTCATAATTATCTGTTATATATATGATGTATGAATACACAGCGTCAGGGAGATCAGCGCCCTTATTATAGTATCTTCCATTCCATGGTT
>WGCS01000216.1 GCA_015493685.1 Bacteroidales bacterium | reverse complement strand
TATAAAAAGCGTGGATTGGCAAAAGCATCTTTTATAGTATCCATTGTTATGATGGGTTCCAGTATTATTTTGGGGCTATTAACCTTGTTTATTAGAGCACTTCTAAATATATGACAAAAATTCAAATATATTAAATTCCGGTATCTAACTATCATTAAGAAAGTATTTTGTGATGAAGTTGAGACCAATTTTCCTCTAAGCGAAACCCTCGCTCTTTTGTTCGGACTGCACAGCTGAGGAGATCAAGCCTCAACCATTACTAAGCTGATTGTGAAACTTGTTTAATTTGTTAATTGCTTATTTATTTCACTGAAAAGATAAAATATTTTTCTTGAATGTTATAAAAATATAATGTAATTTTGGCTGGACATAAGAGTCTAAATTAATCAGAAATTTAAAAATAGAAGAACTATAAACTCTAAACTGATGATACGAATAGGATATGTTTATATTATTCTTCTCTTTGCTAACAATATATAACTCAGAGATTAAGATTTTTGCAAACTAAATAAATATCATTTGTTTCTCCATAAAATTCAATAATTATGAAAAAGATACTATTTCTCAGTGTTCTATCACTTATACTATTACTTTTTATCACTCAGTGTAAGAAACCGGCAAAAGACACCACCATTCCTGTAATAACATTAAAAGGAGCAAATCCACAGTATGTGGCGCGCGATTCGGTATATGTTGATCCGGGCTATTCTGCCTATGATAATAAGGATGGTGATATTACCACAAAAGTAATTATTAGTGGAACGGTTAATACAGCCATTGAAGGAGTTTACTATCGTAAATACAATGTGCATGATAAGGCTGGCAATAAGGCTGTAGAAAAGTCTAGAAAAGTGATTGTTATGGTCTTTTAAAGGCGATGTAATCTGTAAGGAATGGAATTATTGGTAAAAGGGTAGAGCAGGGGAATAATTAGAATTAAATATTTTATATCTTTACCCTTTCTAAATTGCAGTTTATTGTGAAAGCTATTGCCGGTTTAGAAATGCGATAATTACTTTTCAACTATTTGATTTTGACATTGATAAAACGTATAAAAAAGTTTATTGTTAAGCGAAAGCTTAAGAAAATACTTCGGGATAAGAAACGCAAACTTCAGATTATGGAGTTTGAGAAAGTGAGAACGGTAGGTATATTATACGATGCCGGCGATGAAGATAAGTATAAACGAGCGGCATTTTTGTTTCGTTACCTCAGGTCTAAAAATAAAAAGGTAAATGCATTGGGTATTTTAGCAACGGCAGAGGTACCAAATTATGCCGATGTAAATTTATACAACAGTTATATTACCTCCAAAGATATCGCTTGGACTGCTTTTCCAAAGGCAGAATTTGTTGCCGATTTTATTAGTACCGAATTCGATATGCTTATAGATCTTAATTTTTATAAAAATGAGACCTTATCAATTATTGCTCAGGCCTCACTTGCTCATTTTAAAGTCGGTTTAAATCAGGATGATGAGATAGATACTTATGATTTTATGCTCGAAGGTATTAAGCCGGAAGACATGAATGTCTTTTTAAAAGAACTGTTAAAATATCTGGAAATTATTAAGACAAAGAAAGCATTATAACAGGAAATACACTTATTATTATTTACAAATATATTTTATCTGATGAAAAAAGAAATTAAAGGAACAGGTGTAGCTTTGGTAACGCCATTTCACTCCAATGGAAATATTGATTTTGTCGCCCTTGATCGTTTGGTAAAACATATGCATAAAGGGAAAGTAGATTTCTTATTAGCCATGGGAACCACTGCTGAAACAGCTACCCTAACAGAGGATGAAAAAATAGCGGTGCTGAGTACTATTATTGATAGTAATGAGGGCGTACTTCCTATTATGGTAGGTATGGGTAGTAATAATACACGTCAGTTATCTCACGATATTAAAGCCATGAGAGATAAAGAAATTGATGCAATATTGTCGGTTACTCCTTATTATAATAAACCTAATCAAAAGGGTATAATTGCTCATTTTAAAGAAGTTGCTATGGCAAGTGATTTCCCTGTGGTATTATATAATGTGCCGGGACGTACCAGTAGCAATATTCTCCCTGAGACCTGTCTCAATTTGGCAAATTCATTTCCTAATATTATTGGTATAAAAGAAGCAAGTGGTAACCTAATGCAAGTTATGGAAATTATTAAAGGAAGACCCAAAGGCTTTAAAGTTTTTTCCGGTGATGATGCCCTTACCTTGCCAATGTTGGCAACCGGTGCTGATGGTGTTATTTCTGTTGTTGCCAATGCCTATCCTGCGGCAATGAGCGAAATGGTTAGATTAATGCTTGATAATGGCGATAGAAACAAAGCAATGAAAATTCATTACCAATTGATGCCAATTATTAATGCTTTGTTTGCTGATGGTAATCCTGCCGGTATAAAAGCTCTGCTGGAGCATATTAATATTTTGGGTAATAACCTTAGGTTGCCAATGGTGAAAGTAAATAGAAGTGTTAACAATGAGCTCAAACGTTTGGTTTCCTTGTCAACATTAAGCTAATGACCCAATATTGATAATACGGTAATTAATACTGATGATGAAAATAGTACTACTACTTTGCCTCTCTTGGCTTTCTTTTTTTGGGCTTAATGCTCAAAATATTAAATTGGAAACCAATAGCCAATTACTACAAAGAGGGGAAGTGTATATTAGTTTTAGAAGGGAGGAAGTGAACTCTTTAAAATCAGAGTTATCGGCTTTGAGTTTTGATAAGCTTGATACTCATAGAGTTTATTTTTATGCCAATCGTAAAGGCATTAATCAAGTTAGAAAATTAAGATTAGATTATCGTTTGGAGCCTATACCTTCAATGCAATATATAGTTTCCATGGCCAAAGAGATGGCCGATTTAAACAATTGGGATATATATCCTACCTATGCTCAATACGATAGTATAATGCATGCTTTTGCGCAAGATTATCCTTTATTGTGTAAGTTTCATAATTTAGGGGTATTGCCAAGCGGAAGAAAAATACTGGCAGTTCAATTGGGGAAATCTTACGGTAAAGCATCAAAACCGCAGTTCCTTTATACCGCAACAATGCATGGTGATGAAACTACAGGCTATGTTTTAATGTTGCGTCTGATAGATTATATGCTTAAAAATTATTCCACCAATGCTACTGTTAATCAATTGTTAGACAGTGTGGATATTTGGATTAATCCATTGGCAAATCCTGATGGTACCTATGCCGGAGGAAATAATACGGTAAATGGAGCCACACGTTATAATGGAAATTCCATTGATCTTAATCGTAATTATCCTGACCCTGCTCACGGGCCACATCCCGATGGAAATATATATCAGCCTGAGACAGTTGTGTTTATGCATTTAGCTGATAGCATTCATTTTACCATGTCAGCTAATTTGCATGGAGGTAAAGAAGTTGTCAACTACCCATGGGATACATGGCAAAGATACCCTGCTGACAGTTTATGGTGGATTACGGTTTCACGACAGTTTGCCGATACGGCGCAGTCTCATTCACCGAATGGGTATTTTAGTTATCGCTCAGGATATACCAATGGCTATGAGTGGTATCCAATTTCCGGTGGACGTCAGGATTATATGAACTATTTTCATCATTGCAGAGAATTTACCCTTGAACTTTCCAATGTGAAAAATCCTCCCTCTTCCCAATTGCCGCTTTATTGGAACTATCTTTATCCTTCATTTTTGAATTATATTGGGGAGATCAATTATGGATTAAAAGGCATGATTACTGATTCTACCACAGGAAAACCTTTAAAAGCGATGCTTATGATTCTTAATTATGATAAGGACAGCTCAGAGGTATTTTCTACGGATTCGGGTTTCTATTTTAGACCACTGCCGGCAAATACGTATACAATGGAATTCTCTGCACCGCATTATTATTCTACGATAATTCGAGGTGTTAAAATTGGTGCTGATTCTCTGACTTATTTGAATGTGCACTTGAAGGCAGACCCGACAGCGGTTTTCTCGGCTTCACATAACGAAATTTCTTTTGGTGTTTATCCAAATCCTGCTGACGAAAAAATAAATATCTTTTCGAATAATAAAATCAGTGAGGTACAGCTATTGGATGCGTTGGGAAATAGAATTAACTCTTTTGTTCCTTCAAATCCTTATTCCATCCATATTATCACCTCGAATTTAAAGGCAGGGATTTATATTATCCATGTTAAAATTAATAATGCTAACTATTCTAAAAAAATAATTATTGAATAGCCTTATCAAACAGGAAAAAGAGAAACTTATACACAGTTTCTATGTGCCCCTTGCCCTCTTGGTACTAATGTATTTGTTGATGTGGATTCAGTGGTATTTCAAAGTGAATTTATATTTTCTGGGTGTTCATCCTTTGCATATTAATGGAGCCATAGGCATTGTTACTTCAGTATTAATTCATGGTAATTGGGGACATATTTTGGGAAATACGCTCCCTTTTCTCATTTTTACTGCCGGTTTATATTATTATTATCCAAAAATTGCCACCAGAGTATTTATTGGTATGTGGCTTACTTCGGGCTTGTATTTGTGGTTATTTGCCCGGGCAAATTGGCATATCGGAGCCAGTGGTTTGATTTATAGCTTAGCCTTTTTTCATATTACAATTTCCATTATTCGTAGAGAGCTAAAGTTAATGGCTTTCTCCATGCTTATTATTTTTCTTTATGGAAGTATGCTATGGGGATTTTTCCCCGAATTTTTCCCCAATGAAAATATTTCGTGGCAAGCACATCTTATGGGGGCTGTTGTGGGAATAGTTTTTGGATTATTTTACTATAAGGAGGCTCCTTCTTCCAAAGCGTTTTTTGAAGAGGACGATGACAGTGAAGAGGATGATGAGGAAGATGCTTATTGGAAACAAGAAGATTAGTAGTTCCTTCCTTGAATTATGTTGGTAGTCTTTTGTATATAAAACCCCATAATAATAGAACAAATTTTAATGATAAATAATAATTAAAAAAGGCTAAAGCGAACTAAAAGCGTGTATTTTTGTGCTTCAGTATTGTGAGGGATAAAGTGGGGAGAATACAAATTATAAATAGAAGAACAAATGAAATACAAAGTAGGAGATAGAGTAAAGTTTTTAACGGAATCGGGTGGAGGTATTATTAGAAAAATAGTAGGTCCTAATCTTGTAAATGTGGAGACGGAAGATGGTTTTGAAATTCCGACACTTACACGTGATTTAATTATTGTGGAGGCTAAGACGGTGGCTGAAAGACTTTTTATGGAGCCCATGGATGAGGCTGGCGATAATGCGTTTTCGCAAAAAGAAGAGGAACAAACAGACACTTCCACTGATGATTATTTGCAAGCATCGAGTAACTTAATTGTCTATCCCTCGGATCGTAAAGCGGAGAACTATCATTTTAGTATTGCCTTTGTGCCTCAGATGCAGAATATGCCCCTGCTGGGTGAGTTGGATGTGTATATGATGAATTTTTCCAACAAAGATGTACTCTTTAGCTACCATCACCAACAGAAAGGAGCATACGATTTGGTTGCATCAGCAAGAGTAGATGCTTTTACTAAATATTTTGTTGCCAGCATTAAACGCGAAGAGCTGGAATCATATATTAATGCCCAAGTACAAGTGTTGATATTGCAACATCAAAGTAAAGAGTTGCTGTCACCCATAAGTAGCGATATGCAATTAAGAGGAAGTAAATTCTATAAAGAGTCTTCCTATAAAGAGGATGCTTTTATTCATCAAAAAGCCTTGATTTATCGCTTCTTTAAATTTACTAATATCCCCGTAATTAATCAGTTGAGCCTTGAAAAAGATACAGAAGTTCATAAAACTAATGCCAAAGAAATACGCCTTAATGAGGCTATTTTAAAACACCAAACTAAAGAAGGTGAGGCCGTTGTTGATATGCATATTTGGGAGCTGGTGGATAACCATTCCAGAATGACTAATGCCGAGATTCTTAATGTTCAATTGGGCTATTTTGAGAAATGTTTGCAAAGTGCTATCGATCACAATTTTCATAAGGTAGTTTTTATCCATGGGGTAGGTACAGGTAAATTAAAAGAAGAAATAAAACAACTATTAGACGAAAAAGACTTTATTAAATATAGGCCTGCAAGCATGGCCGAATATGGAGTGGGCGCAACATTGGTTGAGCTGTAATTAGTACTTTCTGTTAACATAGTGTTTTTGGGATATTAATAATATACAATCAAAAAATGTTTCAGATAAGATTCCAATTCAACTTTTTTAAATCTAAGAAATAATACCACAATATATGGACCCTAAAATAATTAACTTTATCAATGAACACCATGTGCTTACATTGGCAACATCAATAAATGACCAAGCTTATGTTGCCAATTGTTTTTTTGTTTATCTATCCAAAGAGAATGCTTTTATATTTACATCAAGTCCGGAAACAAGACATGGCAGCGAAATGCTAATCAACAAAAGAGTGGCCGCAAATATTGTGTTGGAAACAAAAACTGTGGGCAAAATACAAGGTTTACAAATGATGGCTAACATTGAGAAACTTGAAGGTGTAGAAGAGCGGAATATGAAAATTGCTTACCTTAAAAAGTATCCTTTTGCTGTTCTTAAATTGGAAACAATGTGGAAATTGACACCGGATTTTATGAAATTGACAGACAATAGTCTTGGATTTGGGAAAAAACTTATTTGGACAAAAGAGGATTAAATTGAGTGTAATTTTTCCGCATGGTTCATGCTATTAATACTATGGATATTTAGTGTTTTATTTTTCCTGATACCCGATATTGAATAAAAATATTAAGGGGAAGAACGGTAGATAGATTTACGTAAATTTTAAAATAATTTGCTTCTCATTTAGACCAGATAGATAGATATTATAAAAAATGAAAAATCGACATTTTTTGATAGATTTAGGTCCCCATTTTGTAATAAAATATAGCGGTTTAGAATGAAGCGAGTTTCCTTTAGAATCATTCTAAATAAGTGTAATCTACTGATATTCAATGTATTCAAAAAAGCTGTTTTTCTCAGAGTTGAAAATTGTCATTTACAGGCTGTTAGCTCAAAAAGTGAATAACTTAGAATCTTTGTTAATAATTACTATGCCCTTTTTATGATTTCTTAACTTATCTTCGTAATCGTCTTTTAAAAAAGGCATGTGGAGATTAAATGACTGATTAATAATATAATAACATAATAAATAGCCTAAATATGACAAATCCTGATCTGTTTGCTAGTATTAATGAGGAAATATCGAATGAACCCTTGGGAGAAAGTGAAGTGGAGGGAAGTAAATTAAAAGAAGATAACTACTATGATAATATTTTACAAAAACGAAAGAAATTAAAAAATTCGGTGGAGAAAATGGAAATTAAATTTGAAGAAGAATTGAAAGAAGAAAAATTGTCTCAGCGCAATCGGGAAACTGAGATAGAGGAAAAAGTTTACACCTATGATGAAGCATTGGAAGCAAGTACAATCTACTTTAAAGGCGATGATTTGGCAGCAGGTGTGTGGATTAGTAAATACGCATTAAAAGACAGTGCCGGTAATATTTATGAAAAAACCCCTGATGATATGCATCGGCGTATTGCAAGGGAACTGGCACGTATTGAGTTAAAGTATAAGAATCCGATGGGAGAGGAAGAGTTATACCAAGTGCTCAAAAATTTTAAGCATATTATTCCACAGGGAAGTCCCATGGCCGGAATTGGTAATGAACGTCAGGTTGGAAGCTTATCAAACTGTTTTGTCATTGGTAATGATGGTGTGTCGGATTCTTATGGAGGAATAATGAAAACCGACCAGGAACAAGTACAGCTGATGAAGCGGAGAGGTGGAGTAGGCCACGACTTAAGTGGTATCCGTCCCAAAGGTAGCCCTGTTAAAAACAGTGCGCTTACTTCCACAGGAATTGTTCCTTTTATGGAGCGTTTTTCAAATTCTACTCGCGAGGTTGCCCAAGATGGGCGTAGAGGGGCTCTTATGTTAAGTATTTCTGTAAAGCATCCTGATTCAGAAGAATTTATCGATGCCAAAATGGATAGTACTAAAGTTACAGGAGCTAATATATCCGTTAAAATCACCGATGATTTTATGCGTTCGGTAATTAATGGAAGTACTTTTAAACAACAGTATCCCATTGATTCGGAGAACCCAAAATACACCAAAGAGGTCGATGCTCGCAATATTTGGAATAAAATTGTGCATAATGCATGGAAATCTGCTGAACCCGGAATCCTATTTTGGGATACAGTAATCAAAGAATCAGTACCTGATTGTTATGCCGATTTGGGCTTTAAAACCGTTTCCACCAATCCATGTGGTGAAATACCTCTTTGCCCTTATGATAGTTGCCGCCTATTGGCAATTAACTTATATGGATATGTAAATAATCCTTTTACTCCGAAAGCTAAGTTTGATTCAAAACTTTTTGCTAAACATGTGCATATTGCTCAGCGGATAATGGATGATATTATTGATTTAGAGCAGGAAAAAATAGACCGTATATTAGATAAAATTAATAAGGATCCGGAATCAGAAGAGATAAAAAGAGTAGAACGTAAGTTATGGGAGAATATCAGGCGAAAAACAGAATTAGGACGTCGTACAGGAATTGGTATCACTGCTGAAGGGGATATGCTTGCTGCCTTGGGTTATAAATATGGTACTGTTGAGGCAACAGAATTCTCTGTTGATGTGCATAAATATTTGGCTATTGAAGCCTATAAAGCATCCGTAGAATTAGCCAAAGAAAGAGGTGCTTTTCCTCTATATGATTATAATAGAGAAAAGAATAATCCGTTTATCAGTCGGATTTTTGAATCATCAGAAGGCTTGGAAGCAAAGATGAAGAAATATGGAAGAAGAAATATCTCCCTATTGACTATTGCCCCAACAGGAACAACAAGTATGATGGCTCAGACTTCCTCCGGTATTGAACCTGTTTTTATGGTAAGTTATAAACGTCGTAAAAAGGTAAATCCCAATGATAAGTCAGTAACCATCTCATTTGTTGATGAGGTAGGAGATAGTTGGGAAGAATATAACGTATTTCACCATAAGTTTGTGGATTGGCTTAAGATAAACGGCTATGATGAGGCTGAAGTTAGAAATATGGATGATAAAGAGTTGGACGAACTGATAAAAAAATCTCCCTATTATGGTGCAATGGCCAATGATGTGGATTGGGTACAAAAGGTAAGGATGCAAGGCGCTGTTCAGAAATGGGTTGACCATTCCATCTCGGTTACCGTAAATGTTCCCAATAATACAGAAGAAAAACTTATTGGTGAAATATACGAGGAAGCATGGAAATCAGGATGTAAAGGGATGACAGTTTATCGCGATGGGTCAAGAAGTGGTGTGTTAGTAAGCAAAGAGAAAAAAGAAGACCCCAACGAGTTTAAAGAAACTTATGCTCCGCCTAGACCTCAAAGGCTAGACGCTGATATTGTGAGATTCCAAAATAATAAAGAAAAATGGGTCGCTGTTGTTGGAATACTCAAGGGACGTCCCTATGAGATTTTCAGTGGAAAGGCAGAAGATTTCTTTGTGGCAAATTATGTAGAACAGGGCTGGGTTGTAAAAAATAAAACGGAGAAAGGTAAAACGCGTTACGATTTGGAATATGAAGATAGAGATGGTTTTACTCAGGTATATCGAGGGCTATCCAGAACTTTTGATAAGGAATATTGGAATTATGCTAAATTAATATCCGGTATCCTCCGCCATGGAATGCCCTTGCCCTTTGTTGTTGATGTGGTTAGCTCATTAAGCTTTGAAACAGAAACTATTAACACATGGAAAACAGGAATTGTAAGAGCCTTGAAAAAGTTTATTCCTGATGGTTCAAAGGATGCTAAAGGAACAGCATGCCCCGAGTGTGGCGACGAACTTATCTATAAAGAAGGTTGCCTTAGTTGTAAATCATGCGGCTATTCCAAATGCGGCTAATATCGAGTAGAGAATATATCCTTCTATAATAATCAAAAATATAGGGGTAATTTTACAGACTGTAAGATTACCCCTATACTATTTTTAGTTGTGTCTTCCCAAAACTTAAATGCGACAGCTGAGAATTAAAATGGGATTTAATATAAGTTGAAATAACAAATAGAATAGTAGCCTCAATAGTTGTTATAGTTCATTTAGAGATAGCAGAGGATGATAATTAACGACAACCAAAATTATTTTTTATGTATTAAGTATTCTTAAGCATAATGTAGCCGAATTGTTATTACTTTTGCACCGCAATTATTAAATACGACAATGAAAACAGTACAAGAAACAGAAATAAGTCATACGGGCTTTGTGGAGAAACAAAATGATGATGGATCACTGATGGTAAGAATTATAGCCGCACCTACCTGTGTTTCGTGCTCGGCCAATGGATCCTGTAGTGCCTCTGACATGGAAGAGAAATTGATTGAGGTAGCTAATCCGGAGGGACAATTTGCCAAAGGTGATACTGTTAAAGTTATTTTAAATCAATCGGCTGGTCTTAAGGCTGTAATGCTAGGCTATGTTTATCCGTTTTTAGTATTATTTATTACTTTAATTATAATGATAAATATTACTGATAGTCAAGGTATTGCCGGCTTGGTAGCCTTGGCAATGTTAGTGCCCTATTATTTGCTCTTGTATGTTACAAAAACAAGACATAAGAAGACCTTTGAATTTAAGATTAGACGGTAGATTGAAAGTGTACCTAAATAAGCTCATTTTTACTCGTTTATTTTTATAAGTTATTCCATTAGAAATGGAGCGTTTCTTTTTAATGGACTTTGGCATTCCAATGAAATAGATATCTTTTTGTGAGTAGGCTTATTTATCTGATACTATTATTAAAAAGAATAATGAGATTAGTATAAAATTGTTAAAATTCATATCCTGCACTTTCTTACCTAAATACTATATATTAACTAGTTGTTTATCAGGTTGGTATATATATTATTGTTGGGATTTATCGATCTATTAAAAGTGCCAACTTAATTTATAATTAAGTATCTGTTTACCTTTTTCTTTTCTCAAAATTACCTTTAATTATTACATATAGTACTGATAATCTGTATGCTGTAAATCTATTTTGATTAAAAGCAAAATTTAGAACACTTCTAAATAAGATTATAATATAATGTTATACAGTTTATTATGTTATTATTTGTTAAAATCTGATATTCAACAAACAGTGTAATATTGTGATATACAATGGTTTATACATATAAATAATTTATGCCAAAATAAGCCTAATGTATCTATCTTGTTTTTACTTTTGCGCTGCGTAAATTAATTGATAACTTAAAGAATTTATAAAGTGGATAACTCGATAATAAATGCACTTTGGGTAATGGCTGCCATTGGAGGAGCTGCTGCAGTAATACTGTATTTTGTTGCTCAAAAATTTAAGGTAATTGAAGATCCTAAAATTGATCTGATAGACGAGGCTTTGCCGGGAGCAAATTGTGGAGGGTGTGGATATGCCGGTTGTAGGGCCTTCGCTGAAAATCTTGTAAAATCAGATACTATGGATGGTTTTTTCTGTCCTGTCGGAGGTAATGAGTTGATGAAATCGCTTGCTCCCATATTAGGCCTTGAGCCGGAAGAGAAAAAGCCACAAATAGCAGTTCTTCGTTGTAACGGTTCCATTAAGAATTCTATTCCTAAATTTGAATATGATGGAGATCAAACATGTACCTTCACTACCAACTTGTCGGCTGGAGTAGGAGGCTGTCAGTTTGGATGTTTGGGAGGAGGAGAATGTGTTGATGCTTGTAATTTTGATGCCATGTATATGGATCCGGAAACTAATTTACCTGTTGTTAAGGTGAATTGTGTTGCGTGTAATGCATGTGTTGAAGCTTGTCCCCGCGATATCCTTGAATTGAGAAATAGAGGGCCAAAAGAGAAACGAATTTATGTAGCTTGTATGAATGAGGAAAAAGGACCTCTTGCCAAGTTAAATTGTTCTGTTGCTTGTATAGGTTGTAAGGCTTGTGTTAAAGTTTGTAATTTTGATGCAGTGCATGTTACTAATTTCTTGGCATATATTGATTATGAGAAATGTACTTTGTGTCGTAAATGTGTTGAAGTTTGTCCCACAGATGCCATCCATGAAATTAATTTTAAGCCTCGTAAGCCTAAGCTAGAAAAGGATGCAACTACGAAACCTAAAGTGGCAGCAAAACCAAAGGTGGTTACACCAAAACCTGCTGTGGAAAAGAAAGCAGAAGAACTAGCCGGAAATTTAGCAGCCAATCTTGCTAAAGAAGAAGCTAAGAAATAATATTATAAATAGATTAAAGATTTAAC
>WGCS01000215.1 GCA_015493685.1 Bacteroidales bacterium | reverse complement strand
GTATGAAAAGAAGATTTATAACAATAAGTTCCAGTGTAAATTGTAAATCTTATCTTTTGTGCTAAATATAGAAACCATAAAGCCGGAGGAATGGTAGTGAGGGATATTGGAACGCGAAGGGATTCGCGCACCAGCGGTGGGATTGACTGCGTCGAATCTTCGATTTCACGCAGCAGCGGGGATTAGCTAAGAAAAAAAACCTAAAAATTCTTCCTCTTTTTGTTTTTTTAGCAAATAAAATTGTCGTAATCGCTCATTATGAGTGTATCTTTGTAGCATGTAATTTATCAGGAAAGTGACTATAGATTTTTCTAAGCTCATGAAAATACAATATCTATATTGCCAATCTTGATAGCTTAAAGTTGCTAAAACATCTATTCTTATGAAAACATTGCTCACACTATTGTTCTTCTCTGTGTTCCTTTTTGCTTGTACCAAATCGCTCGACAATAAGGCCTTTACAGAATTTCAATTACAACAAGTAAATAAGGGCTCGCATTATTGCGAAAACCATAATATGTTGGACCTTAAAGTATTTTCTTCTTCTATTTTTGAAGGTGATGTAAAGCTTGATACCAGTTTATTTGTCCATGGAGAAGGCTCTTTTCAGAATAAGTTACTGGGTTTTTATGAGGATCAGATTCATAAAAATTCTGCTCGAATTTCGTATCATACTCAGTCAGGCTGTGATGTTGATGGAGCTAAAGATTCGTTGGTGTTAAAGGCTTATGTTTATAATAATGGTTCGCGAAATATTCATCAGAATTACTGTTTGTTGAAATTATCAAGGAAAGAGGTTCTTCAAAATTTACAGCATAAAAAAGCGCTTCATTTTAGTATTGAAATAACTAAGAATAATTATTTGTTTCAAGTTGGGAAACAAAGCAAGGTGAAAGTAAAACGAGTTTGTCAAATGACGCCACAGGCGACAAAGTATTTATGTTTTCATTATTATGGTGGCCCCGATAGTATCCCCGCACCTCATAATATGCGTCTGTGGATTAAGTATAGTCCCGTAATGAAATAGCTTAATTCGTTGTCTTTGCGTTTATGCATTTTGTAATGCTGTCCCAAACTGCCTCTGCTGTATGATTCCAAGAGAATTGTTTTACTCTGTCAATTCCTTTTTGTATAAGTTGTTTCCTTATGTCAGGGTTGCTCTCGATGGTATTCATTGCCTTGGCAATATCCGAAATGTCAAACGGATCGATAATTAATGCTGCATCGCCGGCTACTTCGGGCATGGAGGTTACATTAGAGGTTATCACAGCCGTTTGGCTTTTGAAAGCTTCGACTATTGGAATGCCAAAGCCCTCGAAATAGGATACGTAAACCATGGCTAAAGAACTGGATATTACTTCGTTTAATCTATTTGGACTAAGGTGCCCCATAAAAATTACATCCGCTTTATGGTACATCTGCTCATAACTTGTCTTTATTTCTTTGGTCCAATATTGCTTGTTCCCGACAATAACTAGTTTTGATTTCGATAGACTTTGTTTTTTATGTAAATCAAAGGCAGTAAAAAGTCCTACCAGATTTTTTCTGGGATGAAGCGCTCCCACAAACACAAAATAGTTTTTACCTTTCGATATCTCATCTCTAATAGCCTGTTGTCCCTCTTTTGATATGGGCCCATAAATATCTTTTACTCCGTTATAAGCCACATCAATTTTATCGGTATTAATATGATATAATGTGCTAATATCGTTTTTCGAATAATTCGAAACTGTGATAATTCGTTTTGCCTTTCTGGCAAACCGGGGGAAGAAAAAACGATAATAATTTCTGGAAAAGAAAGGTAGATCTTTTGGGTAATACTCAAAATTTAAATCATGAATAACGGCAATGCTGGGCACTTTGGTGCGTAAAGATAAATATCCATCAGGCGATAAAAATAAATCGGCTTTGTATTTTTTAAGTATATAAGCAACAGAGAATTCAAACCATAATACAAAAAGAAATGGATGTCGTGCCGGAGGTCCTATTACAACAGGAGTAATGTTTTTCGAGAAAATAAATTCAGAATCATAAGGGCGATCAAAAATAAAGATAAATTCGTGTTCAGGGTGAGCAATACAAATACGTTTTAATGATTCGTAGCTAAACCAACCAATACCTTCCAGTCTGTTTTTTAATAGTAGCCGCGTGTTTACTGCAATTCTCAAGTTGTTTTCTTCAATTAAAATTCGTGGCTACAAATATCTGTATTTTTTGTCGTTTTATTACATTGGAATTTGAAAATATTGATTTCGTTGTTGGCTTATGTAAAATAGGAATTTTATAGCCGATTTGGTTCTGAAAGCATTTCTTTATAGTCGCTATATACAGTAATGTTATGTTTTTAACTCAGAGATATCTTACTTTTAACAACCATTTATAGTGGCTAAGTTAATGGAATGATTTTTTTTAATTATTTAATTATTAAACTTCTGTTATTTTGATAATAGATTGTATATTAGGTATCTATTTGGGGTACGAGAGCGGCTATTACCTAATAAACAGGAGTTAAAATACGGATGAAATACTCGATAATTATAAAGTGAAAAACGAGTTGTGAATTGTTTAATGTTGTTTCAATTACTATTTTGTATATATTTGTAACAGTAAATAGTATGTGTTTTCTTAAATCGAGACCAATTCAATCATTTTGTAAAGGGAAGATGGATTTTATTTAATGAATAAGTTTATTGTTAATTCAATTTTTTATCATTTATTACTTCTCTCTTCATCAGACTAAATTAGGATTTAATTATATCAGGTTATTTAAGATAGACATAGTATAATCGTTACTATTGAAATAGGTTTGTTTTTTTTTGAATTATAAAGTTGTATGATTAAGTCGAATAAAATATTAATAGCCGAAGATGAAGCGATAAGTTATCGCTTACTTGAAGTATTGATACGAAAGATTGGAATTGATTGTAATATACTTCATGCTAAAAATGGGCAAGAAGCAGTAGATTTTATTAAAAAAAACCCTGATATTGTTTTAGTACTAATGGACATTAAAATGCCTTTGATGGATGGGGTAGAAGCTTCTAAGATTATCAGAAAAATTAGCCCGGATACTGAAATTATTGCTCAAACAGCATTTACAAAATCCATTGAGGTAGAAAGAATAAAGCAAGCCGGTATCAATGTCATTTTGCATAAACCCATTAAAAGGAATGAGTTAAGTGCTGTCTTTAAGGAATATCTGGTAAATTAATTTTCTTTTTTATTTCCTTCCGTTAAGTATCTTCCTGAAATTGTTTATCGTCAATCAATTATTAGTTGAGTAATAGGCTGTATATCATTATGGTATGTTGCTTATTGACTTTGATTATATTAAACTAAAAATAAGCGCTGATAAATACTTGAATAATTGTACTTTTGCGCAAATTTTTTGATTATTATTATATGGAAATAGCAAGTAAATATAGTCCGGCAGAGATAGAGGCTAAATGGTACGAACATTGGCTCAAAAAGAAATATTTTCATTCTCAAGTGGATGAGCGTGAGCCTTATACAATAGTAATTCCACCGCCCAATGTTACAGGAGTATTACACATGGGGCATATGCTTAATAATACTTTACAGGACGTTCTCGTTAGGAGAGCGCGCATGCAAGGGAAAAATGCCTGCTGGGTGCCTGGAACAGATCACGCTTCCATAGCCACTGAAGCTAAGGTGGTGGCTAAACTTAAACAGGAAGGAATTAATAAAAATGATTTGTCACGAGAAGAATTTCTGGGGCATGCCTGGGAATGGACTCATAAACATGGGGGGATAATCCTCGAACAACTTAAAAAACTTGGTGCCAGTTGTGATTGGGATAGAACTAAATTCACCATGGATGAGGATATGTCGGAATCGGTAATACAGGTTTTTATCGATTTATATAATAAAGGATTGATTTACCGTGGATTTAGAATGGTAAACTGGGATCCTGAAGCAAAAACTACGGTCTCTGATGAAGAGGTTATTCACGTTGAGAAAAATGGAAAATTATTTTATTTGCGCTACCAGATTCAAGGAGAAGATGAATTTGTAACCATTGCTACTACGCGACCCGAGACTATATTAGGTGATACTGCTGTTTGCTTTAATCCCAATGATGAGCGTTTTACTCATTTAAAAGGAAAAAAAGTAATAGTACCTATTGTAAATAGAGTGGTGCCATTGATAGAAGATGAATATGTGGATATGGATTTTGGTACAGGTTGTTTGAAAATTACCCCGGCCCATGATCCCAATGATAAAGAAATAGGAGACAAGCATAAACTCGAATTTATTGATATCTTTAATGATGATGCAACCCTCAATGAGCAGGGACTTCATTACCAAGGGATGGACCGTTTTGTTTGTAGAAAAGCGATAATAAAAGAGTTGGAAGAAATTGGCAATCTCGTTAAAATTGAAGATTATCAAAATAAAGTAGGTACTTCCGAGCGCACAGGAGCTGTAATCGAACCTAAATTATCATTTCAATGGTTCTTATCAATGGAGAAATTGGCAGAGCCGGCCCTTAAAGCGGTAATGGATGATGTGGTAAAACTTGTTCCTGAAAAATTTAAAAATACCTATCGCCATTGGATGGAGAACGTTCGCGACTGGAATATTTCGCGTCAGCTGTGGTGGGGACATCGTATTCCTGCCTATTTCTATGGAGAAGGGATGAATGATTTTGTAATTGCTGGAGATGAGAACGAAGCCTTATTATTAGCACAGAAAAAAGTGAATAATTCATCGCTCACTTTATCCGATTTGCGCCAAGAGAGTGATGTGCTTGATACCTGGTTCTCTAGCTGGTTGTGGCCAATTTCTGTCTTCGATGGTATTAGAAATCCAGACAATGAGGAGATAAATTATTACTATCCGACCAATGACTTAGTTACGGCTCCCGAAATTCTTTTCTTTTGGGTAGCAAGAATGATTATTGCCGGTTACGAATGGAGGGGAGAGAAACCATTTAATGCGGTGTATCTTACTGGTATTGTACGCGATAAACTTGGGCGCAAAATGAGTAAGAGTTTGGGAAATTCTCCAGATCCAATTATGCTAATGGAGAAATATGGTGCTGACGGTGTTCGCGTTGGTATGTTATTAACTTCCCCTGCAGGTAATGATTTGCCTTTTGATGAAAGTCTTTGTGAACAAGGTCGTAATTTTAGTAATAAAATATGGAATGCACTTCGTTTAATTAAAAGTTGGCAAATAGTTGATGCACCGGCAAGTAATGCTGCCACTGCCGGAATACAATGGATGGAAGCTCGCATTAATATGAGCCTTGAAAGTATCGAAGATAATTTCTCTAAATATAGAATATCAGATGCGTTGATGACAAGTTATAAGTTGGTTTGGGACGATTTCTGTTCTAACTATCTTGAGATAATTAAACCGGCTTATCAACAAGCCATCGAAAGAACTACTTATGAAGCTACATTGAGTTTCTTTGAAGAATTAATGCAAATACTTCATCCCTTTATGCCATTCTTGAGTGAAGAGGTATGGCATAGTTTGCGTGAGCAAAAAGAAGATATTATTGTTAGTACCATGCCTGTTTCTAAAACCTATAATCAGCAAGTGATTGAGGACTTTGAATTTGTTCAAGATACCATTGGAGCTGTGCGTAACATTAGAAACAAGAAAAATATTCCTAATAAGGAAAGCCTGGAATTGCTGCTTAAGATTAATAAGGAGCGTGTTCTAAGCAAGGAGCTTACTGCTGTAATTAGCAAATTATGCAATCTGTCAAAATTGGAATATGTGGAGCAGAATGTGGAAGGTGCAAACCGTTTTATGGTTAAAACAGCAGAATTCTTTATTCCTATGAGTGAGAATATTGATGTGGAAGCAGAAATAATTAAATTGCAAGAAGACCTGAATTACCAAGAAGGATTTTTGAAAGCGGTAGGCAAAAAGTTAAGCAATGAACGCTTTGTAAATAATGCTCCTGCTAAAGTGGTGGATATGGAACGTAAGAAGGCAGCTGATGCCGAGCAAAAGATTAGAATTATTAAAGAACAGATAAAGAAATTGTCGTAATTAAAGCGATTTAAAACTAAGATATTATGTTAAGAACGCATAACTGTGGAGAATTAAATATCAATAATATAAATCAAGAAGTTATCCTTAGTGGGTGGCTACAGAAATCCCGTGATCTGGGAGGCCTTACTTTTATTGATCTTAGAGATCGTTATGGGATAACTCAACTTGCCTTTAATATGGAAACACAATCTCAATTGTGTACTCAGGCACGTAAGCTGGGGCGAGAATATGTGCTTCAAATAAAGGGTGTTGTTAAAGAAAGAGAAAGTAAAAATATAAAAATTCCTACCGGTGATATAGAAATTTTAGTTTCAGAAATAGAGGTGCTAAATAAGTCTAAAACGCCCCCTTTTACCATTGAAAATAATACTGATGGTGGCGAAGAGATAAGAATGAAATATCGGTATCTCGATTTGCGAAGAAATCCACTCAAAGAGAACCTTATGCTTAGAAATAAAGTAGGTTTTGAAGTACGCTCGTATCTCCACAATATCGACTTTATTGAAATTGAAACTCCATATCTTATTAAATCTACTCCGGAAGGAGCGCGTGATTTTGTTGTGCCTTCAAGGATGAATCCGGGAACATTTTATGCTTTACCTCAGTCGCCACAAACGTTTAAGCAGCTGCTTATGGTGGGTGGTTACGATCGCTATTACCAATTGGTAAAATGTTTTCGCGATGAGGATTTACGTGCCGACCGTCAGCCCGAGTTTACTCAGATAGATTGTGAGATGTCCTTTGTTGAACAAGATGATATCCTTGCTATTTTTGAAGGAATGACTAAACATTTGTTTGCTGCGATAAAGAATATCACCCTGAGTGATTTTCCTCGTTTGCCCTACGATGAGGCTATGCGCTTATATGGAAGCGATAAACCGGATATCCGTTTTGGAATGCAGTTTGTCGAGCTTAATGATTTGACTAAGAACAAAGGTTTTAATGTTTTTGATGCGGCTGAATTGGTAGTGGGAATAAGTGTTCCCTCTTGTGCTTCTTACAGTAGAAAACAATTGGACAAATTGGTTAAATTTGTTCAAAGGCCTCAGCTGGGTGCCAAGGGCTTGGTTTATGTAAAATGCAATGAAGATGGAAGTTTCAAATCTTCTGTTGATAAATTCTATACCCAAGATGACTTGCAAGCATGGGCCAATAAAATGGGGGCTCAAGCGGGTGATTTATTGCTAATATTGTCTGGCGAGACTGCTCATACGCGTAATGCCCTTAATGAGTTACGCCTTGAGATGGGTGATAGATTGAATTTGCGAGATAATTCTGTCTTTGCTCCCTTATGGGTTGTGGATTTCCCACTTCTGGAATGGGATGAGGATAACAATCGTTGGCATGCCATGCATCATCCATTTACTGCCCCTAAGCCAGAGGAAATGAGCCTTTTGGAAACTGATCCAGGGAAAGTTCATGCAAATGCTTATGACTTGGTAATAAATGGAGTAGAGATTGGTGGAGGAAGTATTCGTATTCATAATAGAGAAGTACAGGAGCAGATGTTTAAATTATTGGGCTTTACCGAAACGGAAGCCAAAGAGCAATTCGGATTCTTGATGGATGCTTTTGAATATGGAGCACCGCCTCATGGTGGTATTGCCTTGGGTTTTGATAGATTGGTGGCTATGTTTGGAGGCAGTGATTCTATACGCGATTATATAGCCTTCCCTAAGAATAATAGTGGGCAGGATGTGATGATTTCTTCTCCTTCCGAAATAGCAGATACTCAATTGGATGAACTTTCACTTACGGTGAAAAAAACAGAGAAATAATTATTGGGGGCTTTGTCGTCGCTTATTGAGGGCGAAGCCACCGCTCGCCAACCTGAACAAATGAGCGACAGCCCCGCTTTGAAAGACTAAAGTAAAACGGTCATTCTTGACCGTTTAAAAAGGCTAAAGTGAAAAGGCTAAAGTTAAAAAAGTGCCTAGACAGCCTATAGTTAGGGGCTTTATCGACGCTCGCCAGCCCGAACAAATGAGTGACAGTTCCGCTTTGAAATACCTTCAGACTTCCAAACCTAGAACTTCCAAACCTTTAAATTTCGGCCTCACTTTCTTCTTATTAATAATAATTCTGAATTACAACAAAGCCAATTTATTTTGTTGGAAGTGTTTTTTTTTCTTTGCAGTAAGAAGGGGTATAATATCTTCGTTTAAAAAAATAGGTAATAATTGGAAATTGAAAAAAGTGTTGAACGCAGAATTTACATTTTCAAATAATATAATGGTAAATCGGCTTTGCATACCGACTTATTTCCATATTACTTTTTGTCATTGGAGCATGGCACGCTCTGCTATGGTAAAAAAATGGCCTCCGGAAGAAGCGCCACGCTACGTCTTAAAATAAAGTTTAACTAATTTCGAAAGTCGCTGCGAAAGTGGAGGGGGGATATATTAAGTTTTATGAATAGAATAGTTTTTATGTTGTCAGTATTCAGTTTAGTACTATTGAATGCTTGTGAAAAACCATCATCTTGGTGATGGTAGTACACCAAGTCCCAAAAACTTTACGGTATATAATCCTCTATGGGGCTATGGTACTGGGACTAGCATTGATTGGAATACTGATGATGATGCAGATTATAAAGTCAAGGTAAAAGTGCAAACATTAGATGCCAATGGGAATGCAACATTGTATTATCATCATATATTTCAACAGAATGTTGATGCAAATGGTTCAACAAGTTATAATTATTCCATAAATGTCCCGTCTGGGAATGCGGCATATGTTATACAAATTGACTTGTTGTATTTGGATTGTATATGGCAAAACACTTTTTGTACTGGGGTTAACCCTTCTTCAATAAAAGAGTTTTTTATGCAGCAGACATATAATACTCAAGGAACTCCTAACTCAAATCATGTTTTTCATTTTGGAGCTAGTGACCAAATAGATGAAGATTGTTGTAATTAATATAAATTTAGTATTATTGTAAAAATTTTAGATATGAAAAAAGAAATCAAATTATTAATACTTCTCAGTATTATTGTTAGTTTTACTGCATGTAACAAAGAAAAAAACGTCGTTGAAAAGCAAAGTTCGGCTAAAGGATTAATTAAAAGCTATTATCAAGATGGCAATAGTTGTGATGGGAGTGTTTTGTTGGTAAATGATTATATGCAAACAAAATACAATAGGTCGTCCTATAATTTCTCCTTTCAAGGTGATTTAGCTGATGATAAACACTATTCAAACATCGATATCAATGGTTATTCTGTTGAGTTTCTTGTAAATAATTACTTTTACTCATCTTCATCAATGGACTCGTCGCTTAGTGGAAATTTATCGACATATTTTGGTGCTTATAATCATATTGATATAGATGGTTCGGTATTTACGGATAATTTTTATATTCCTTCTCCTGTTATCGTTAGTTTTCCAAAAAATCCTGATTTTGTGTTTACTAAATCCTCAGGAATATATATGTCACTTAGCCCTGATATAAACAACTCTAATCCTATTATCATTATTTTGGAATATGTTCCGGATAATGCGGTTACAGGGGATATATTACTTACAAAGACATATAAACTAAGCTCTCAAATATCAAAATTTACAATTCCTTCTGAGGACTTAGTTGGCTTTCCAAAGGGTGAGAATTTAATTCTATACGTAGGGTGTGGCAATGGAAAGATTGTCAGTTTTGATAATCATAATATTGATCTTGAAGGTGTTAATATTACTTATCTTCCTGGGATTAAGTTAAATTAAGTTGCTTTATAAAATCTCCATGGTTAAGTATATTCCTATGGAGATTTTTTTTATATGTGAGTAAGAATAAACAGGTGAATTGATTATATTTTTGTCTTTTATTTCGTAAGCGTACGGCCATCCACATATTGTAATATTAAAAAAAGCTTCTGATTTTTGCTATCCAAACAATACAACAATAATTATGTTAGGATTAGGAACAGTGCACACGTATTATTTTTATTTATCACCTGTAGATATGCGCAAAGGCTTTAATGGCTTAAGTGGAATTATTAGTGAGCATATGGATCAGAATGAAGGTAAAAATACCGTCTATGCATTTATTAATAAGCGAAGAGACAAACTTAAATTACTC
>WGCS01000214.1 GCA_015493685.1 Bacteroidales bacterium | reverse complement strand
ATCTTATAGAAATTATTACCTCCAAATAAAATCGAAAAAAAAAATCGAATCAAATAAATAATTGTCTATTTTTGAACATTATAAACTAAAAAAACAACACCCATGAAAAAAATCACACTCTTATTTCTAGCTTTAACATTTACTATTTTTAGTTACGGGCAGAGCGCAAATCCTTTCTCTGAGGCCGGGCCAAACTCAACTACCACTCACAACGCTGCCTCTAAAGGAGCTTGGACCATTCAATTTAATTATGGAGGCATTCCTACTATAGGTACAGCAGGTTGCGAAACCGATGGCACTAATTTTTATATTACCCAATGGAATGGAAATTTAATATGGCGCTATACAATGAATGGAGTTAAAGTTGACAGTTTTACCATTTCAGGAGTTACCGGATTACGTGATTTAGCCTATGACGGAACTTACTTTTATGGAGGAAGTGCTTCAAACACCATTTACAAACTAGATTTCAGCAGTACCCCTCCAAGCCTAGTTGGGACTATTAGTAGTCCGGTGGCAGTACGACACATTGCCTATGATGCTACTGCTGATAATGGCAATGGCGCTTTTTATGTAGGCAATTGGAATACAGATATTAAATTAGTAAGTAGAACAGGTGCAACATTACAAACTATTCCTGCTGCAACTCATGGATTAACAAATTCCTATGGCTCAGCCTATGATCCAATCTCTGCGGGAGGTCCGTATCTGTGGATAGCGAGCGCTGGCACGCACACCATAACACAACTTAATGCAACCACAGGAATACCTACAGGCTTAACTCATGACCTTACAGATGTAGATCCTAATGGAGGCTACGGTGGAGGTCTTTGGATTCATTCAAATATTATTTCAGGTACAACTACTCTTGGTGGTTTAATACAAAACACGACAATCTATGGATACGATTTATCTTCCACTGCTTCCGATAGTTTTGATTTAGCCTTAAGCTCATTAAATATTCCAAACCTTTCACCGATCAATCAAAACACGGCGATAAAAGGAACAATAACTAACCAAGGCACTCAAACCATTACCAGCTATGACTTAAGTTATAAAGTTGACAATGGCACAGCAGTAGTACAACATATAAGCGGCGCTAATATACCTGCATATCAGAGTGTTAATTTCACCCATGCCACACCCTATGTTGCTACAGCCGGATTGCATACTATCGAGGTTTGGGTAAGTAATCCAAACGGGCATCTCGACCAAAATGCAAGTAACGATCAATTAAGCGCTCAAACAACAGGTTATAACGCTACATCATCAGTTCAAAGAATGCCTCTATACGAAACTTTTACAAGTTCAACTTGTGGCCCATGTGTAGCTGGAAATCAAAATATGCAGGCTTTATTTAATGCCAACCCAAATAAATGGGTTTGTGTTAAGTATCAAATGAACTGGCCCGGTAGTGGAGATCCTTACTATACTGAAGAAGGTGGCGTAAGAAGATCTTTTTACGGAGTTAATTCCGTTCCTCGCCAAGAAATTGACGGAGGCTTCGATGGAAACTCTGCTTCAGTATCCCAAGCTGATTTTGATGCGGCTTATGCTGTTCCTTCATTTATGAATATCACTGCCAATTTAACCTTAGGAGGCCAGATGGTAACTGTAGATTATACTATTGACCCAAAAATTGACTTCCCTGCAAATGCAAAACTTTATATCGCTATTGTAGAAAGCACTACACATAATAATGTTGGAAGTAATGGCGAAACAGAATTTCATTGGGTAATGAAAAAAATGCTCCCTGATGCCCATGGAACAACCATTGGCCCACTGACAACAAATACCCCACTGAGCAATAGCATTGTCTATTCTTTTAAAGGAAATTACCGACTGCCTAATAATGCAGGCGATCATATTAACAATGCTATCGAAAACTCTGTTGAAGATTTTCACCATTTACTAGCAGTGGTATGGGTCCAAAACCCTAGTTCAAAAGAGGTATATCAAGCTGCTTTATCCAGCTTCACTCTGGGAATGGATGAGCAAACAAGAAAAGATATTATTAAAAATATTTATCCAAATCCAGCCACTAATCAAGTTAACATCAATCTTGATATTCCAAGCAATGAGAATGTTAAACTTTCCTTAATCAATACTGTTGGACAAGAAATAAAGCATATTAACCTTGGGAATACTTCCGGAACAAAAAACATTACCTTTGATGTTTCGGATTTAACAAAAGGAATATATTTTGTTAATATTACTATTGGAAGCAAAAAATACAGCAAGCCAATACAAATCAACTAACCTATTATCAGATAATTAGACAATATTCATTTATAAAAGGAGGAGATTCTTATATCTCCTCCTTTTTATTTAGAAAAATTCTAGCCCTTAAAATATTTAATTATCTTCGCCGCACGAACATTTTTTATAAACCAAAATTTACACACTATGAAAAAATTTACTTTTTTTATCGCAATGTTACTTGGAAGCATAAGTATATTCGCCCAAGCAACAATTGTGGACACAACAGCACAAAACAGGAATGCTGTGCTGGAAGAATTCACCGGTATTCATTGTACATGGTGCCCTGACGGACACAAAATTTCCAATGAAATAGAAGCAGCCCACCCAAACAATTTCTTTGCTATCAACATTCATGTAGGTGGATACGCCACTCCAAATGCCGGCGAACCCGATTTCAGAACTTCTTTTGGTACAGCAATTAGCAGTCTTTGTCAAGTTCAAGCATATCCGGCAGGAACCATGAATCGCCACCTTTTTACTGGATGGCAAGATTCAAATTTTCCAGGCTTAGCAATGAGTAGGTCTCATTGGAAAGCAGCAGCAGAGGATTCAATAATGAACAAACCTTCCTATGTTAATGTTGCTGCCACTGCAAGCATTAATCTTTCTACTCGTGTAATGACCATTTATGTTGAAGGTTATTTTACCGGTTCAGGTGCTCCTGCCAGTATGAATTTAAACGTAGCCGTATTACAAAATAACGTAGAAGGTCCACAAACAGGTATGTCGAAAAATCCAGGGCAGGTTTTACCTAATGGAAAATACAATCACATGCATATTCTTCGGAATTTAGTTAGTGGCCAATGGGGTACTCCAATAGACACTACCACTCAAGGCACTTTATTCTCAAGAACCTATACTTATACTATACCTGCTGACATCAATGGAGTTCCAATGGAATTAGGAAATCTTGAGGTTATTGCATTTCTTGCTGAAAGCCACCAAGAGGTAATTACCGGAAACAAAGCCGTTATGAACTTTATTACACCGGCCGGAATTAGCCTTGTAGATTTAAGTGCAAAAAATATGACTACTTTACCGGGACTTTGTGATGCTTCTATAACCCCTAAAGTAATGATTAAGAATAATTCCAGTACTGTTATTGCTGATACTTTTAACGTAAGTTTCGCCTATAATGGAGGTACTGCTATTTCTCAAACTATCACAACTCCTCTAAATGCAGGAGACTCTACAGTAATCACCTTCTCACCAGTAAATGTAACAGCACAATCCAGCAATATTTCCTTTAGTACTGACGTGGACAATACGGTACACTTGATAGATATTCAAACAGGCAATAATGTTACAGCTACTCCCACAATATTTCACATGCCTTCAGCAACCATTGGAGCAACCCATACTGAAGACTTTGAATCATATCCCAGCTATACTAAAGACATAACTAATACTGTTATTCTTAATCCAACTGACGCTGCTGCTTTTACTATTAACAAAGGTGGAGTAACGGGTCTTACCTACGAATTAGGTGGATATGGTGCATCTACATCAAGCTACATTATGAATTTTTATGGTATTGCTGCCGGTGAAACCGTAGATATGTTATTCCATAAATTAGATTGTTCCAACAATACAGGTTATGGAATTAAATTTGACTATGCCTATGCTCAATACAGTTCAGAAAATGACAGACTACAAGTTCAATATTCTGATGATTGTGGCGCAACATGGAATACTGTTTGGGACAAAGCAGGTTCAACACTTAAAACAACAGCTCCTGTGAGCTCAGGAAACTTCTTCCCTAAAGCGAATGAATGGGCAAGTGCTACTATTGATTTAAGTGCTATTGATGGTAAGAGTGGAGTTATTATTGCTTTTAAAGGTACTTCTGATTATGGCAATAATTTATATATTGATAACATCAATATATATAACAGCACTACTGTCGGAATTAAAACCACTGCTGCAAATACTTCAGTAAATATTTATCCTAATCCTGCTAAAAATCAATTTAACTTAGCTATTGATTTAGCTGAAAATTCCACAGTATCTTATAGTATTATGAATAGTATGGGACAAACCGTTAAATCTTTTGATTTAGGCAATTTAAGTGCAGGTAGTCAACTTCAGAAAATAAATATTTCTGATCTTGCCCAAGGTTTATATATGGTTCAAATTAATATTAACGGAACTATAACTACTAAGAAACTTACTGTAAAATAAGTTTTTAGCTAGACTATAATCGATTATATTATTAAAAGGTTGCTCATGATATGAGCAACCTTTTTTTATTAATTTTGTCTTCCAGTACAGATTTATTAGAAAGTGGCCCATTTTATGATGTTTAATATTTTTTAACTTTCATATAGAACGATTTGCTACTGCCAACAACAATTTTTTAATACATTTGCAACAAAGTTACACACACAAAGTCAATATACACCATAAACAACTAATTTATGAAACGATTTTACATTTCAGCCCTATTTTTATTTCTCTTCGGTTCAATGGCTTCGGCGCAAAGTCTTAGTCTAATGCTTCCTGCCGGAAATACGATTCAAAATGGAGACACCGTAACAGTGGTAGATACAAATTCAACAGTAAGTTACAATTTTATTGTGTGGGCAATAAATAATTCCACAACTACTAAAAATGTAAAAGTAAGACGCACCCCATTGAGTGTTGTTGCAGGCAGTGAAAATTATTTCTGTTGGGGAAATTGTTATGACACTTCAGTATATGTGTCGCTAGACTCAGTAAGTATCGCCCCGAAGAACATTGAAAAAGGATTCTCAGGAGATTATGATTCCGATGGACATAGTGGTAAAACCACCATCAGATATACTTTTTTTGTTACTGACAATCCAAATGACACTATTGCCATTATTGTAGAATTTGTTGCCGGCAGTAGCGTTGCTTATGAGAATGTACAGCGCGAGGTAAGTATTTCAAATGCATACCCTAATCCTACTAAAGACCGATTCTTTTTGGACTATAACTTTGCAGACAGTAGAAATGCTAAAGTTGAAATAATGAATGTTGTGGGAAATATTGTCAGCGAACAATATATTAATCCTCAATCCTCTCATGCTTCAATAAACGTGGAGAATCTATCCAGTGGAATCTATTTTTATAATGTAATTGTTGATGGCAATAAAATTGCCTCCAAAAAATTAATAATACAGAGATAAAAAAACAATACCAGATACAATAAAATAAAATAGGCCATCCTAAAAGGGTGGCCTATTTTTGTAATACTACAGACAAAAACAGGTCAATAACAAAATCTGTGGAGAAGTGGAATTAAATCTTACTTTTGGGGAACAACAACAAAATAGCATAAAAAAACCCTTACCGTTTACCGGTAAGGGTTTTCTATAAGGTACTAAGTGCTATTTTACGGCATCAACAATTGCTTTGAATGCCTCGGGATTATTCATCGCCAAGTCAGCCAAGGTTTTTCTATTGATATCAATACCTTTAGCATGGATTTTACCCATAAATACAGAATATGACATTCCATATTGGCGAGTACCAGCGTTAATACGTTGGATCCAAAGGGCTCTAAAGTTACGTTTTTTAACTCGTCTATCACGGTAGGCATAGGTTTGACCTTTTTCCCAAGAGTTCTTGGCAACCGTCCAGACATTACTTCTCCGACCAAATTGACCACGAGTCAATTTCATTAGTCTTTTTCTGCGTGTTCTCGATGCTACTGCATTTACTGATCTAGGCATTTCTTCTTACTTTTTATTGTCCCAGCGTTCTATATAAATAGAAACTTATTAATTTAAAGGCTGTGAACAATGATTAAACATTACAATTAAACTATTTAGCTAATAATCTCTTTACATTAGCTTCATCTGCTTTATCAACCATAGTAGCATAAGTTAGATTACGCTTCTGTTTTTTGGTTTTCTTAGTCAAGATATGACTTTTAAAAGCATGTTTTCTCTTTACTTTTCCTGTGCCGGTTAGAGTAAACCTTTTTTTGGCAGAGGATTTTGTTTTCATCTTTGGCATTACGCTCAAATTTTAAGTTAATACTAAATTAAACCTATTTGGATTTGGGAGTAATAATCATAATCATTCGTTTTCCTTCAAGCTTAGGCATTCTTTCCACTTTTCCAACTTCTTCAAGCTCGGTAGCAAACCTTAATAAGATTATCTCTCCTTGATCTTTATAAACGATAGAACGACCTCTAAAAAACACATCTACTTTTACTTTAGCACCATCTTCTAAGAATTTACGCGCATGTTTCAATTTAAAATTAAAATCATGATCATCGGTATTGGGTCCGAGACGAATCTCTTTAACCACTACCTTAGCCGATTTAGCTTTAATCTCTTTCTGCTTTTTCTTTTGCTCATAAAGGAATTTCTTGTAATCAATAACTTTACAAACCGGTGGTGTAGCAGATGGTGAAATCTCTACCAAATCTAATTCTTGGTCCTCAGCAATTCTCAATGCTTCCCTTAAATTGTATATCCCCACAGTCACATTATCTCCTACCACACGAACCATTTGGGCTCTAATCTCGCCATTTATTCTATGTGGGTTGCTAGGCTTAACCGGTCTACGGCCTCTACCTCTACGATTGAATCTTTGTGCTATAAGTAAGTCCTCCTATTATTTAGTTAATATTATTAAATTAAAGTGCATTTTGCACCTCTTCTGTTATCATTTTAATCAAATTATCAGTGCTCATACTCCCTTTATCACCCTCTCCTTGCCTACGAACGGACACTTTTCCGCTTGTTTCCTCCTTCTCTCCAACGATAATCATATACGGAACTCGCTGAATTTCAGCATCTCGTATCTTTCTACCCGTCTTCTCACTACGATAATCAATCTCTGCGCGAATTTCGTAATTTTTTAGTAATAACAAAACTTTTTCTGCATATTCATGATATTTCTCACTAATTGGCAATATTCGCACTTGTTCCGGAGTGAGCCAGAGTGGAAATTTACCTGCAGTATGCTCTATCAAAACAGCGACAAAACGTTCCATCGACCCAAAGGGAGCACGATGAATCATCACCGGTCGATGCTTTTTGTTATCCTTACCAATATATTCCAGTTCAAATCGCTCAGGCAAATTATAATCCACCTGTATTGTTCCCAGTTGCCACTTTCTACCAATGGCATCACGAACCATAAAATCCATCTTAGGTCCATAAAATGCTGCTTCACCTTCTTCCACAATATAGTCGAGGCCACTTTCTTCGGCTACTTCAATAATGGCATTTTCAGCTTTTTCCCAGTTCTCGTCGGTACCTATATATTTTTCCGGTGTCTTAGGATCACGTATTGATATTTGAGTAATAAAGTTCTTAAAATCTAAAGCGGTAAAAATTTGTAATACAATTTTTATCACTGCTTTAAACTCCTCTTTTACTTGGTCCGGCCGGCAAAAGATATGCGCATCATCTTGAGTAAAACCACGAACTCTTGTCAATCCATGTAATTCACCACTTTGTTCGTAACGATAAACTGTTCCAAACTCGGCATAACGTATAGGCAACTCTTTATAGGAATGAGGTTTCGTCCGGTAAATCTCACAATGGTGAGGACAATTCATTGGCTTAAGCAGAAATTCTTCTCCTTCGTTAGGCGTGGTAATAGGGCGGAATGAATCTTCACCATATTTGGCATAGTGCCCCGAAGTTACATATAATTCCTTAGCTCCAATATGTGGAGTTATTACAGGTTCGTATCCTGCATCTTTCTGCACCTGCTTTAGGTAGTTCTCAAGGCGCTCACGCAACATAGCTCCCTTGGGTAACCAAAGAGGCAAACCTTGCCCCACACGTTGAGAGAACGTAAAAAGCTCTAGCTCTTTACCAATTTTTCTATGGTCTCGTTTCTTGGCCTCCTCTAACAATACCAAATAGGCATCAAGTTCTTTTTTCTTGGGAAAAGTAATTCCATAAATCCTAGTTAACTGCTTTCTTTTTTCATCACCACGCCAATAGGCTCCTGCTATACTCAACAGTTTTATTGCTTTAATGTGACTTGTGCTGGGGATATGAGGTCCACGGCATAAATCAGTAAAATCACCACATTGATAAAACGAAATTTCACCATCTTGTAATCCTTCAATAAGTTCCACCTTATATTCGTCGCCTTTATCTTTAAATGTTTTGAGTGCTTCAACTTTAGGCACTTCTGTACGGACAAAAATTTGTTTCTGAGAAGCCAATTCTTTCATCTTCTTCTCAATCTTTGTCAAGTCATCTTGAGTAATGGTTTTATCACCAAAATCGATATCATAATAGAAACCATTTTCTATATTTGGTCCTATACCAAACTTAGCCTCAGGATAAAGTTGCTGAACAGCCTCAGCCATCAGGTGAGCCGATGAGTGCCACATGGTAGCCTTACCTTCATCATCTTTCCAAGTAAGCAATTGCAAACTACCATCTTCAGTAAGAGGACGAAAGGCATCAATTACGCTGTCATTAAACTTAGCGGAGAGCACATTTCGTGCTAACCCCTCACTAATACTTTTAGCAATATCCATGGCTGTGGTTCCCACTTCAACCTGGCGAATAGACTTATCGGGCAAACTTATGTTAATCATACTCATAATTCAAAATTTAAGCTTGCAAAGATAAGCTAATTCTAAAAAAGTATTGCCATTAAAATGATTGAAAACAAAAAAAATTACCACAAAAAATCAAAGCCATAAAGAAGTGAAAAAAATCAGTACTTTTGCCCACTAATTTTTTACATTACTATGGCCAATACAAAAGAAATTAATAGAAGGAGAACCTTCGGAATTGTATCGCATCCTGATGCAGGAAAAACTACCCTTACTGAGAAACTCCTGTTATTTGGCGGTGCCATTCAAGAGGCTGGAGCTGTAAAAAGTAATAAAATTAAGAAGTCGGCTACTTCCGACTGGATGGAAATTGAACGTCAAAGAGGAATTTCTGTTGCCACATCGGTAATGGGTTTTGAATACAACAATCACAAAATAAACATCCTTGATACACCCGGCCATCAAGACTTTGCAGAAGATACTTTTAGAACACTTACTGCTGTTGATTCAGTAATTATTGTCATTGATGCAGCCAAAGGAGTGGAGCCTCAAACCAAAAAATTGATGCAGGTATGCAGAATGCGAAAGACTGCAGTTATTGTTTTTGTAAATAAAATGGATAGACCGTCGAAAGACACTTTTGATCTTTTAGATGAAATTGAAAATGAATTAGAAATAGGAGTAAGACCCTTAAGTTGGCCCATAAATAACGGCCCCGAATTCAAAGGGGTCTATAATATTTATACTGATAATTTAGTATTATTCAATGCCAACGAGAAACTCAGCAATGGCAATTCTGTTGAATTTACTGATATTAACGACCCTGAATTGGAAGAATATATTGGTGATGATGCCTCTCAACTTAGAGAAGACTTAGAACTTATCGAAGGTGTTTACTCTGAATTTAATATTGATAGTTATCGCAAAGCTGATATTGCTCCCGTTTTCTTTGGCAGTGCTCTAAATAATTTTGGAGTTAAAGAGTTACTCGATTGTTTTGTAGATATTGCTCCTCCCCCACTCCCTGTGGAAACAGAGGAACGAAAAGTTATGGCTGAAGAAGATAAATTTTCAGGTTTTGTTTTCAAGATTCACGCCAATATGGATCCCAATCATCGTGATCGAATTGCTTTTGTAAAGGTCTGCTCCGGTAAATTCAAACGGAACACAAATTATTTGCATGTACGTAATGGCAAAACGATGAAATTTTCAAGTCCCACAGCCTTTATGGCTTCCAAAAAATCCATTATTGACGAAGCATATCCGGGAGATATTGTCGGACTCCACGATACCGGTAATTTTAAAATTGGCGATTCACTTACTGAGGGAGAAAAACTTCATTTCAAAGGACTGCCAAGTTTCTCTCCTGAACTTTTTAAATATATTGAGAATGCCAACCCAATGAAGTCCAAACAGTTGGCCAAAGGCATTGAACAATTAATGGATGAAGGGGTGGCCCAGTTATTTACCGGCAGAGCCAGCACCCGTAAGATTATTGGTACTGTTGGCGCTTTACAATTCGAGGTAATTCAATATCGATTACTCCATGAATATGGTGCCAGTTGTCGCTATGAAGCTATTAAGCTTTATAAAACCGTATGGATTACCAGCGACAATGAAGGTAAGCTAAAAGAATTTATTGACCGCAAATACCAACAAATGGCTTTTGACAAAGAAGGAAGAGATGTGTTTTTAGCGGACTCACCCTATGCTCTTCAAATAGCCCAAGATAAATTTCCTGAGATTCAATTTCATTATACTTCAGAATTCTAGTTATGCCAACACGGTAAAGACTACCAATTTTGCACGAATTTAGCCATCAAATAATGTAGAAGTTTTTTTTGGTTAATACGACGCATGCAAAAAGAAGAATAAAAAAAAGCCGCTAATAATAAAATTAGCGGCTTAAATATATCTATTAAAAAGCTTATTACAATGCTAGTCTAAAGAATCCGGTAACTGTTAGGTCTTTATTTGCTTCTTGCAAATATTGTGTAATAGTTTGTTTGTTATTCCTTACAAAAGCTTGATTCAACAAAGTATTCTCTTTGTAAAACTTATTTAACTTACCCATAGCAATTTTCTCAAGCATAGCTTCAGGTTTACCAGCTTCACGAGCTTGTTCCTTACCTATCTCAATTTCTTGTTTAATGGTAGCAGCGTCAACGCCATCTTTATCAAGGGCTACAGGAGCCATGGCAGCGATTTGCATATTTACTTCTTTACCAATGGTATCAATACCATCAACATCAGTCAAATTCATGCCCATGATAGTAGCCAGGCGATTACCCGGATGTACATAAGCAAAAACAATTGGGGCAGAAATCACCTGATAATCTACAAGTTCGATTTTCTCTCCAATTTTAGCTAATTGTTCTAGAACAATATCAGCAACTTTTTTACCATCAATATCTGCGTTCTTAAGGGCATCCATATCCGAAATTTTATCGTCTACGGCTTTTGTAATAATAGTATCAACAAAATTGATAAAGTCCTGATTTTTGGCAACGAAATCTGTTTCGCTACTCACTCTAAGAACAGCAGCAAAGGTTTTATCGTCAGAAACTTTAGCGAGAATAACACCCTCAGCAGCATCGCGATCGGCTCTTTTAGCAGCCACTTTTTGACCATGTTTACGTAGGATTTCCACAGCTTTTTCTTTATCGCCATCGGCTTCAACAAGTGCCTTTTTACAATCCATCATACCTGCGCCTGTCAATTTACGCAGTTCATTTACTTGGGAAGCAGTAATTTTTGCCATCTTATATTAAAGTATTATATTATACAAAATAATTAATTATTAAGCCTGAGCTTCTTCTGCCTTATCTTCAGCAGCTTTTAATTCAGCCGCTTTTACTTGTGCAGCTTTTGCTTCCGCTTTTTTAGCTTGAGCAATTGCTTGATCAGCGGCTCTTTTTTCACGTTCCAACTTACGCTCAGTCAATCCCTCTTCTACAGCAGTACAGATAACATCAGTTATCAAAGCGATAGACTTGGAAGCATCATCATTAGCAGGAATAGGGAAATCGGCATCGTTAGGATTAGAATTAGTATCGACCATAGCAAAAATTGGAATATTCAATTTTTTAGCTTCGGCAACAGCAATTTTCTCTTTCACGATATCAACAATAAATAAAGCAGCAGGAAGACGAGAAAGGTCAGAGATACTACCAAAGTTTTTCTCTAATTTAGCTCTTTCGCGTGTCAATTGCAGACGTTCTCTTTTGGAAAGATTTTTATAAGCCTCTTCTTTTATCATTTTATCAATGGTAGTCATCTTACGCACAGCTTTACGAATAGTAGCAAAGTTAGTAAGCATTCCACCTGGCCAACGCTCAGTAGCGTAAGGCATCGATGTTTTAGCTACACGTTCAGCAACAATATCTTTTGCTTGTTTCTTGGTAGCAACGAAGAGAATTTTCTTTCCTGATTTAGCTATTTGCTTTGCTGCAGCAGCAGCTTGGTCTAGCATAGCTATTGTTTTATGAAGATCAATGATATGAATTCCATTTCTCTCCATAAAGATATATGGAGCCATATTTGGATTCCATTTACGTTTTAAGTGACCAAAGTGTACACCTGCATCTAACAGGTCTTCAAATGTTGTTTTTGACATTCTTATAAATTTAAAATTGTTTACATTCTGTTTAAACACAACAATTAAGTAGCCTCACGCAAAAATGACCTGAGAGTCTTAATTGTTTAGATACTAAACAAATAACTCGGATTAACGTTTTGAGAATTGGAAACGCTTACGTGCTTTAGGTTGACCTGGTTTCTTACGTTCAACCATACGTGGGTCACGACGCATCAAACCTTTCTCCTTAAGAGCAGGGCGATATTCCTCATCAATTTGAACTAAAGCACGGGAAATAGCCAAGCGTAAAGCTTCAGCTTGTCCTTTAATACCTCCACCATCAAGGTTTACTTTCACATCATATTTACCTTGATTATCAGTAATCTCAAAAGCTTGAGTTACAATATACTGCAAAGTTCCTGTTGGGAAATATGTTTTATAATCACGATTATTAACAGTGATTTCTCCACTTCCAGGGCTCATATAGATACGAGCAACGGCAGTCTTTCTACGACCTATAACATTAATTACGTCCATGCTTATTTAAGTTCATTTAAGTTCAACAATTGTGGTTTCTGAGCTTCATGAGGATGCTCATTGCCGGCATACACAAAAAGATTGCGAAATAATTCTCTTCCCAATCTATTTTTAGGCAACATACCCCTGATTGCTTTTTCTACAACAGCGGTTGGTTTCTTTGCCAGCACCTCCAGTGGAGTAGCAAATCGCTGTCCTCCGGGATAGCCCGTATGACGAACGTATATTTTGTCAGTCATTTTTTTGCCCGTCAATACAATCTTCTCTGCATTGATAATAATTACGTTATCTCCACAATCAACGTGGGGAGTAAAATCAACTTTGTGCTTTCCTCTTAACAAGAAGGCCGTTTTGGAGGCCAATCTACCTAAAGTTGCACCATCAGCATCAATAATAACCCAGTTCTTATGAGCTGTGTTCCTATTGGCTGAAACAGTTTTATAACTTAAAGTGTTCATTCGTTCTGATTTAAACTTTATACATAAATTAAAAATAATCTTCTTACAAAAACTTGTCTATTGGGCAAATAACAACCGGCAGTCAGCGCACCATCGTTGACATCTTTCTCTAAATTCCAGTTTAAAACAAGCCTTTATAAGAGCTAATTCCCTGACCTACAAGAAAATAATACATTTCCTTAAAATCGGGCTGCAAAAGTAGAACTTATTTTTTTAATGGCCAAACCTTTAGCTCGTATTTTTTGCTTTAAATACAATAAAATTTTAGTCCTTACTATTTTGCCCCATATAAAACTAAATACATTGATTTATACGTAATTATGTTTGAGCTTGGTCTAAAAAGGGTCTTTGTTGCCAAACTCTGCATTGTCAATAATTTTTGAATCCTCATTAACAATTAGTTAACTCCGGCTCAAAAATTTCTTCTGTCTTTATTTTGACAAAAATCTACCTTTTTAGACTGCGCTCATGTTTAATAGATAATAATTCTATCTTTGCTCCCAAAATACAACACTTTATTATGCTTGATTATAACCTAGCCGACAAGGAACTTTTAAACTCCAGCGACCCAAATGGTTTTATGCTTTTTATTCCGGATAAACCCTATGTGGTATTAGGCCGGTCAAACAATATCAACAGCTCTGTTAATACTGAAAAGACTGAAGCTGATAAAATAAATATTATACAACGACCTTCGGGCGGAGAAAGTGTATTTCTGAGCCCCAAGATGCTAATAATATCCATTAAAATGGCCATTATAAAAGGGAAAAAACCTGATTTCTATTTTAAAAAGGCCAATGGAGTAATTACCGACTGCTTGATACAACAGGGGGTAAAAAATATACACTCCAAAGGTATCTCCGACTTATCTATTGGAAGCAAGAAAATACTGGGTTCCTCGATTTACAGAAACAGCAACAGTATGTTTTATCATGCTGTACTCAATATCAATGAGGATATTAATCTCATCACTAAATACCTGAAACATCCCAAAAGAGAGCCCGATTATCGCCAAGGCAGAGTTCATTCAAGCTTTGTAACTTCGCTTGAGAAAGAAGGTTATATAGTAGATGTCACTTCCATCCTTCAATGTATAGAAAACCATTTACGCACTACTTTTTTTTATACTTTTGTTCCGTGAAATGTCAACTAATCAGTCGATATTAACTATTTTAATACTTATTCATTTATTTCGATTTCGATTATTCAAAGAAAAAGAAGTAATTATCAGTGTCCTTTTCTGCTGATTACTAATTCGTGGCTCAAATTTATTTCACCATTATTGAAAATACTAATTCTTTCAAAGAATACCAAAATATTAATATTAACTAAACACCAATAAAAATGCACAAACTATTATTTGTAATTATTTTATTCACCAGCATGATCACGATAAGCAGCTGCAACAATAACAATAAACAAGAAGTAACGGTAGCAACCATTCCTGTAATTAAGGTTAAGGAATTATCGATTCCAATATATTCGGAATATGTAGGTGAAATATATGGCCAGGAAGACATCCCAATTAGTGCGAGGGTAAATGGATTTTTACAAAGTATAAACTTTAAAGAAGGATCAAAAGTAAAAAAAGGTCAACTCTTGTACACCATAGATCCGGAGTCATTGATTGCTGCCAGCAATGCAATGCAAAGTAAAGTAGCCAGTGCACAAACTCAATTAGCAAAAGCATTATCTGATTTAAACAGAATTAGACCATTGGCTGTTGCCAATGCTGTTAGCAAAAGCGATCTAGACGCTGCGGAGGCAACATACAAAGCAGCGGAGGCAAACTTACATGCTGCAGAAGCTAATCTTGAATCGTCAAATATTAATTTAAGTTATACCAATATCAAGTCTCCCATAAGCGGAATTATTGGCAAAACAAATGCTAAAGTTGGTGAATTTGTAGGGATGAGTCCTAATCCTATTATTCTTAATACAGTCTCAAAAATTGATACTGTTATTGTAAAATTTTATATTACAGAATCTCAATATTTAAGTTTTGCTAAGCATCTTATTGATAAAAACAAGAGAGGACTAAAAGAGGATACCGATTCAACTACCATAGAACTACAACTTGCCGACGGAAGCATCTATAATCAAAATGGAAGCTTTGATTTTATTGATAGAAGTATAGATCAAAGTACCGGCACCATACTGGTACAGGCAAGTTTTCCCAATCCGGACATGCTTCTACGACCGGGTCTATACAGCAAATTAAAAATAAAAGTTGCCACCATTGATAGTGCATTGGTCATTCCACAACGATGCATTAGTGAATTGCAAGGTGAATATTCCGTTTTTGGTGTAAGTGACAGTAATACAGTGGAACAACTGCCCATTCAAATAGAATATAAAACAGGGAATATTGCTCTTATTTCCAAAGGGTTAAAGGCTGGCCAAAAAATAGTTATTGACGCTTTACAGAATGTGAGGCCGGGACTTAAGATCAACCCCAATGACACTACATTTACCTTCTTGTATTCTCATTGATACCAATAGCAATTCTCAGATAAACGAAATCGAATTAACATAACAAAACCACAAGATATGTCAAAAAGTAAAGGAAACTTTTTTGTACACCGCCCTATTGTAGCCATAGTAATAGCAATACTTATTGTTATTACAGGCTTAGTAAGTCTCATTGATCTTCCCATCGAACAATACCCAAATCTAAGTCCTCCAATTGTTAAAGTATTTGCTTCTTATACCGGAGCTAATGCCATTAATGTTGAAGAATCAGTGGCCGCCCCATTGGAGCAAGAAATTAATGGTGTTGATAATATGATCTATATGAAATCTACCAATGCCAATGATGGGACAATGAACTTACAAATAAGTTTTGCTGTAGGCACTGACCCTGATATGAATACAGTATTAACACAGAATAGAGTATCGGCGGCAACAGCAAAATTACCACCGGCAGTAACAAAGCTAGGTGTAACTACAAAGAAAACATTACCAAGTACATTGTTACTTATAGCATTAACTTCTGATAAGAATATTTACAGTCAAGATTTTTTAGGGAATTACGCTTTAATCAACATCAAAGATAAGCTTGCCAGAATTAAAGGAATTGGTGATGTAAGTATTCTTGGAGCCTCCAATTATTCCATGAGAATTTGGATAAATCCGGATCGTTTATCGCAATTAAATTTATCAGTTACCGACCTAATAAATGCCATTAATGATCAGAATACCATTGTTCCAGGAGGAAAATTTGGAGCAGAGCCGGCCCCTCCAGGAACAGACTTTACCTATACTGTGAAGATGCCTCCCCGTTTTAATTCACCGGAAGCTTTTGGAAATATTGTTATTAAAACCCTAAGTAATGGTTCGCAAGTACGATTAAAAGATGTAGCAAAGATAAACTTAGGTGTAGAATCTTATAACGCACTTACCCGTATCAATAAGAATCCCTGTTCAATAATAGCAATTTACCAAGCACCCGGAGCCAATGCCGTGGAATTGAAATCTCAAATTCTAAAAGAAATGGATAATCTTCAAAAGGCATTTCCTCCCTCATTAAAATACACCGTATCCATAGATACAGTAAAACCCATTACTATAGGAATTAAAGATATTATCATTACTCTTTTTGAAGCATTATTCTTAGTAATCTTAGTTGTATTTATTTTTATCCAAGACTGGAGAGCCACTTTAATACCTACATTGGCGATACCGGTATCACTCATTGGGGCATTTATATTCTTCCCACTATTAGGATTTTCAATTAATGTATTATCATTATTAGGATTGGTATTGGCCATTGGAATTGTTGTTGACGATGCCATTGTCGTTGTGGAAGCAGTACAGGTAAACATAAGTAAAGGAATGAATGCCCAAGAAGCTACACTTACGGCAATGCGGCAAGTGACAGCGCCTGTAATTGCAACCACCTTAGTGTTAATAGCCGTATTTATCCCTGTAGCAGGTATGGCCGGAATCACAGGATTACTCTATCAACAATTTGCCATTACTATTGTTGTATCAGTAATAGTATCCTCCATAAATGCTCTTACTTTAAGTCCTGCTTTATGTTCCCTATTACTCAAAGAGCCTAAGACTTACAAAGGTCCTTTAGGCTGGTTTTTCAAAAAATTCAATAAAGGAATGGATAAAACCACGGAATCGTATCTTAGCTTCACTAATATTATAAGCCGAAAATTAAAGCGTTCGGTGATATTTATTATAGTACTTACTATAGGAGCAGCACTATTTGGCAAACTGGTGCCCAGTGGATTTATTCCGGAAGAAGATATGGGTTATTTCTTTATTAATTATCAGCTTCCCAATGCGGCATCGCTACAACGATCTGATGTAGTAGCCAAAAAGATTGAGCGCATTATATTACGCCATCCTGAAGTACAATATATCACCAATGCTACCGGCTATTCTTTACTTTCGGGCGCCATGTCCTCCAATACAGGTTTTGCATTTATCAGTTTAGTCGATTGGGACAAAAGAGATAAAACGGCTAAAGAAATCATTACTATGATAAATAAGGAGTTGAGTACAGAAATAAAATCAGCTCAAGCTTTTGCCTTTGGCCCTCCGGCGATTCCCGGGCTGGGAAATGGTTCCGGTTTTAGTATTATGATACAAGACAAATCAGGCAAATCGCCACAATATCTTGCCAGAAATTTAGCTAAATTTATACAAGCTGCCAATGCCAGGCCGGAAATAGGCAAAGCATTCTCCACTTTTCAAGCAGAAGTACCACAGCGATATATGGATATCGACAAAGAGAAAGCGCTTAAGATGGGGGTTAATCTAAGGGATTTATACAGTACTGTGGGAGCCTATATGGGCGGAGCTTATGTAAATGACTTCACTCGTTTTGGCCGTACCTATCGTGCTTATATTCAGGCTGATTCCAAATATAGAAATACCGAATCAGGCATCGACAATTTCTTTGTTAAAAACAGGGAAGGAAAGATGGTTCCCCTATCAACATTAGTAAAAGTAAAAACCACTACCGGGCCGGAATATACTGTTCGTTTTAATTTATACCGGGCTGCTGAGGTTACAGGGAGTCCAGCTCCGGGCTATACTTCAAAGCAAGCGATGACAGCCTTGGAAGAAGTAGCCGACAAAACACTCCCAAAAGATATGGGCTATGCTTGGAATGCAATGTCATATCAAGAAAATAAAGCTTCCGGATCATTGGGCATCATCCTAACTTTTTCGTTAATACTCGTCTTTTTAATATTAGCGGCTCAGTACGAAAGTTGGTCACTTCCCCTTAGTATTTTATTGGGAACACCATTTGCTATTTTTGGGGCACTATTTGCCCTCTGGCTTGCCCGTTTAGGAAGCACTACCTTTGAGAATAACATATTCGCCCAAGTATCATTAGTAATGCTAATTGGCATGGCAGCTAAAAATGCAATCTTAATAATAGAATTTGCCAACGATGAATTTAAGAAAGGACGTTCTTTGTTTGATGCCGCTCTACTAGCCGCTAAATCAAGGTTCCGTCCTATATTAATGACAGCCTTCGCATTTATCCTAGGAATTTTCCCTCTGGTAGTAGCAAGCGGATCCGGTGCTGAATCACGTAAAGTAATGGGAATGGCACTACTGGGAGGAATGGGATTAGCTACATTCCTAGGTGTATTTCTATATCCGGCACTCTATATTATCATTGGCAAACTCTTTCATTACGAAAAGAAAAGAGACCATATCGCTACTTCAACTTCAGAAACAGAAGGCTAGAATTCACGCATTTTATAATTATTTGGCATTAATAATACTTATTGTAAACTATACTAATATGAAGAATCTATTTCCAATATTTATCTTACTTCTATTTCTGGCAAGCTGTGTGGGTCCCCGATATAGCACCCCCGAGACCAAAACGGCCGGCAATTATCAGAAGTATTTATTTGATACTTTAACAACAGAATCAGATACAATACTTAATTTACGCTGGTGGAATTTATTTAATGATAACGAGCTTAATACACTGATAGAATATGCATTAAAGAATAATAATAATGTTTTAATGGCAGCTCAGCGAGTGGAACAAGCACGGGCTATTTTAGGAATTACCAAGGCAGATCAATATCCATCATTCGGATATTCTGCCGGCGCAGCAAGAGGTAATTATTCCGGTCAAAGAGTGCCATTGGGAAACAATTTTTATGCGAATGCAAATTTGAACTGGGAAATTGATTTCTGGGGAAAATACAGGGCAGCATCAGAGAGTGCAAGGGCTTCATTAGCTTCGTCAACTTACGGAATGCGGAGTGTACAAATGAGTTTGATTAGTACAGTAGCCCAATCTTATTATTTAATATTAGATTTACAAAACAAGGTTCTAATATCGCAACAAACTCTTGACACCAGAGATAGCGCATTACATATTATCCAGCAACGATATAATGCCGGTATTATTCCTGAAATTGATCTTAACCAAGCCCAAATCAACCAGGCTATTGCCTTAGGTTCAGTACCTTTTTACCAAAGGCAGCTGGCATTAGCAAAAAATGCACTCTCTAGTTTGATGGGAAAAACACCTTCACACTTCAACTTCAGAATGAACATCAACGAAGTACGTTTACAAAACAAAATACCCTATGGGATACCATCACAGATACTTCGGCGAAGACCGGATATATTAGCTAGTGAAGAAGCTTATCATGCCCAATTCAAACAAATTAATATGGCTGTAGCTCAACGTTTTCCCAGCATTAGCATCACCGGCTTAATGGGAGGTGCAAGTAATGAGCTCAGCAGCTTAACCTCTACCGGTTTGGCATGGAATATTGGTAGCGGTATTTTGGGTCCACTATTTAATTTTGGAAAAAATAAAAGACGTGTAGAGGTGGAAAGAGCCAAAGCGAAAGAAGCCTACTACAATTATAATAACATAGTGCTACAAGCTTTTAGAGAAGTGGAAGACGCCTTAGTAAGTATAGAGACATTGAAAAAAGAAGTTAGTGCCAGAGAAAAACAAAGTATTGCTGCCATTAATGCAGAAAGGCTGTCAAAGATGAGATACGATAAAGGGATAACCTCCTATCTCGAAGTTCTCGAAAACCAACGGTCTGCTTTTAATGCCCAAATAAGTCTTTCTCAAACTAAAGAAGAACTACTCTTTAACTATATAGCCCTATACAAAGCACTCGGTGGTGGTTGGTTAAATAAGGAAGAAGAAAAGCAAGGCAAGGCAAAATAAAAAGATAAAGAATTTATGCCCTTTGTCAATAAAGCAAACCAACACCCCCCTCCGCTGGTGCACGGTTCCATCGCGTTCCGAAAGATTTACAAGCGAAGACTATTGCATTTATCGGACAACAATGATTAATTTCGATAAATTCTATGGCAAAACTATTATATATTACAAAGGCCTGGAAACATAAAAAAAGAATACCTATATTTGCAACGACACACACAATCAATTATCTAAACTAAATTTTTCCATGCAAAAACTTTTTCCCTTTCTAATGGCTCTCCTATTTGGACTGCCCCTAAGTATTTCTGCCCAGTCTCTTTACGGCTCCAAAGCCCAACAGCTAGTAGAAAATGCTCAAGAAATTCATCTTAATAACAAGCAACAAATTGATTATATTGCTTTTATCCCAACCCAAGAGATTCCATTGACTTCGCTAAATAAATGGCTTATAAAAGAATTTAAACTTGATGATAATGTTCAGTTAATTGAGATTAATCGACTTAATGATCAGCTTGGCGAAACTCACATTCGCTATCACCTAAGTATCAATCAGGTTCCCATTCACGATGCTATGATAATAGTCCACAGTAAGAATGGCAAGGTATTTTCCATTAACGGAATAATTCAAAAAGAAGCTATGGGCAACTATTTAGCTCATATAAACGAAGCCACCGCTCTGTCTTATGCTTTAAATTATGTACACGCCAAAACTTATAAATGGGAAGTTGCTTCAGAGGAAAAATTCATAAAAAAACAAAGTAAAGATCCCAAAGCAAGTTATTTTCCAAAGGCAGAAATGGAAATTATTAAAAATAAAAAAAGCCAACACTATAGGTTAGCATACAAATTTAATATTTATGCACAAAAACCTCTAAGCAGAGCAGATATTTATGTTGATGCCGACAATGGAGATATACTTTATGTCAACAATTTGATTCATCATAATGACAGCTTGGGCGTTGCATATACGAAATACAGTGGAGTACGGGCTCTTACATCGGACTACCACAATACTAATTTCAGGCTAAGGGAAACGGGTCGCGGACAAGGAATAGAAACTTATGATATGAATAACTCCACCACTTACGGTTCCGCCATCGACTTTCTTGATTCTAATAATATATGGAACAATGTAAATGCACAACAGGATGAAATTGCCACTGACGCCCATTGGGGCTTGGAAATGACTTACGATTACTATTTGGATAAGCACAATAGAAATAGCATCGATGGAAATGGATTTAAACTTCAAGCCTATGTGCACTTCGACAATAATTTTGCCAACGCATACTGGAATGGACAAGTGATGACTTTTGGTGATGGTAACTCAAGCATGGGGCCATTGGTAGCACTCGATATTGTAGGGCATGAAATTACCCACGGACTAACATCGAATACAGCCAACCTGGATTACCAAGACGAATCCGGCGCTATGAATGAAGGTTTTAGTGATATTTTTGGTACTTCTATTGAGTTTTTCGCCAAACCCAATAGTGCCAATTGGACTATGGGAGAAGACATTGGAATTATCATTAGATCGATGTCGAATCCCAATTCTAAAGGAGACCCCGACACCTACCATGGCACCTACTATTATACCGGCACCAATGACAATGGTGGAGTCCATACCAACAGTACCGTTTTGAGTCACTGTTATTATCTTATGGCAGTGGGAGGCAATGGCACTAACGACAATAATGACAGCTACACGGTAAATCCCATTGGAATTGATTCCGCATCAAATATTGCCTTCAGAGCGTTGACTGTTTACTTAGTAAACACCTCTCAGTATGCCGATGCTCGTTTTTATTTTATTAAAGCCGCTGCAGATCTTTATGGTGATTGTTCTTATGCCGTACAAACAACAACCAATGCTTTTTATGCTGTCGGCATTGGAAACGCATATATTCCAGGTATTCAAGCCGACTTCAGCGCTGACATCACAAACTACTGTTCACCGCCGGCTCAAATTAATTTTAATAACTTAAGTAATAATGCTTCTTCCTTTAGTTGGGATTTCGGCGATGGCACCACCAGCAACTTAACTAATCCCATTCACAATTATACTAATTATGGCAATTACACTGTAAAATTGGTTGCTGACGGTGGGACTTGCGGTATTGACAGCATAAAAAAAGAATCTTATATTAGCATTGATACTGCCAATCCATGTATCGTTTATATGCCCAGTTCAGGGACACAAACATTAAATGATTGCCAAGGAGTATTATTCGATACAGGAGGCCCTAACAATTATGGAAACAACGTTAACTCAACCACTACCATCGCACCAACAGGAGCTTCAAAAATAACCTTACATTTTAGTCTCTTCGATTTTGAATCAAACTATGATTACTTAAAAATATATGATGGGAACAATACTTCTGCTCCATTAATAGGTATCTACGATGGAAATACATTACCCAATGGAGGAACTATTATTGCCAATAGCGGGGCCGTTACTTTAGTGCAAACTTCGGATGTAGCCGTTACTAAAGCCGGTTTTGTTACCACTTGGCAATGTACTTATACCAATTCTTCTCCCATAAGTGATTTTTCGGTTGATGATACCAACAGCTGTTCCGGAACAATCCAATTTAATGATATTAGTCAGAATGGACCCTCTAGTTGGCTATGGCAATTTGGTGATGGCACTAACGATACGATACAAAATCCAAGTCATCATTATACTCAGGCCGGATACTATACGGTCAGCTTAAGGACAAGCAACAATTTTGGTAATGATATTGTTACAAAGACAAACTATATTCATATTGATATACCTTTCTCGCCAAGTACTACTGATGGCGCAATATGCACTGGTGGCAGCGTAGTCTTAAAAGCTAATGCCAGCGATACAATTAACTGGTACTCAAGTATTAGTAGCAATACCATATTAAATACAGGCGCAAGATACACAACACCTAATTTAAGTCAGAGCACCTCCTATTGGGTGGATAATGAGAAAGTTGGCTCTACTTTTACAGGAGGAAAAAACGCTAACAATACGAATGGAAGCATTCTTAATTACGAACAATCTTTAATCTTTAATGTACACAAGAATGTTATTTTAAAGTCAGTAGTTGTTTATGCTAATTCCTCAGGAAGCAGAACAATAAAATTGCAGACAGAAACAGGAACAGTATTGGTTTCAAAAGTGGTAAGCGTTAGCCCCGGCTACAACACCATTAATTTGAATTTTAATTTACCCATAGCCAACAACCTAAAGCTCACCGGACAAAATCTTTTTAGAAATAATGCAGGGGTAAGTTATCCATATCAAATCCCGGGTGTTCTTGATATTATTAAAAGCAGTGCCAGTTCCAATTCGGGTCGCTATTATTATTATTTCTACGACTGGAAAGTACAAAATCCCAGTTGTAAAAGTAGCCGAAAAGAAGTAATTGCCCATATTAACACCTCTACTCCCACCGCCGACTTCAATATAAACAATAATGATCCGGTAGTTACTTTCAGTGATAACACAACAAATCCAGGTCATTGCTATTGGGATTTTGGTGATCAAATGATATCTCAAACAAGCAATCCGATACATACCTATCTACAAAGTGGCACCTACAACGTACAACTTAAAGTTGAGAATGGTTGTGGAACTGATAAAATCACCAAGAGTGTTACCATTAACTCGGCCACCGGAATAAACCCAAAATCAAAACAAGAAAGCGTTCATCTATTTCCAAATCCAAACAAGGGTTTATTTACCTTAAAATTAGGCAGAGCAAACACCTACACCCATTTATCAATTATTGATGCCATGGGAAATATGATTATTAACAAGAACATTCAGCAAGGACCGAATCAAATGTCCTTTGACCTTCATGAATATAGTGCCGGCCTGTATTTTATTATCCTTAACAACAGTAAAACTAAAATCAACCTACGTTTTATCAAACAATAAACCTCAATAACAATAAATTAATTTAAATCCCCATTTCTTTTATTAGAAATGGGGATTTATTATCTTTGCACTATCAATAACTAAAACAGAACATTATGAAAACCATTAAAATACTGGTAATAATTCTTGTAGTAGCCATAGTTGGGGCATTGGTATGGGCTGCTTTTCTACCCTCGGATGTTAAAATAGAAGAAAAAACAGTTATCAAAGCACCCATCAGCAAGGTCTTCAGTCAAGTAAATAATTTTCACAATTGGCAAAATTGGGCACCATGGCAAGACTCGGTCTATCATACAAAATATGAAGGCAGCCAAATGGGAGTTGGAGCAAGAATGCTATGGACAGACAAGAAAGAAGGGCGAAGTGTGCAGACAATTACGAAAAGCATACTCAATAAAGAGATAGTTACCGAATTACAATTCAACAAAGATAGTAAGCCCGCCAAAGCCTACTTTTACTTTACCAAACTCCCTTCCGGCACAGAAGTGAGATGGGTAATGAAACTCGATGATTTATCCTATCCTCTTGGTCGTTTTGTTGGCTATATGATAAAAAAAGGCGCCTCCTATAATTTCGCCAAAGGATTAAAAAAGATGAAACAATATGTTGAAACAAACAAAAACAAGCCAGACTATGATGGTTATAGTATTCATAAGGATAAAATAAATATTCGATTCTTCCTCTCCTCTATTGATTCAGCTCAAATGAATTTTATGAAAGATAAAATAGGAAAAGATTTCGCCAAAATACTTAATACACTAACCCTAGCTAAAATCAAGCCCCAAGGGTATCCTATGGTACAATGGATTAGATATTCACCCAAGGGTATTTCAAAATACCGATGCCTAATACAAACCAAGAAAAAGCAACAATCTTCCGGCGACATTAAAACATATACAATTCCGGAAGGGAATTTTGTATGGGTAAAATACATTGGCCCTTACAGCAAATCAGCTATTGCATGGGAAAATATCAACAAATACATAAAAAATAATAACTTAACAGTAGCAGGAGCACCCTTTGAAGAATATATTATAGGCCCTTCAAATAGCGCTGACTCAAGTAAATGGATCACCAATATTTATTTCCCTGTTAAATAAAAGAAGAGTTCGTCATTAATTTACTGAGAAACGGATATAATATAATTTAACCCATACTCTATTCATGCAAGAACGAAGCGAATTGAATAAATGTGGGATGGATTGTGGGATGAAAAGCAGGAAATCCTGATGAAATCCCCAATTTGGGTGTTAGCAAAACATCCTAATTTGTTAGGATTACTTAATCATAGAAAGTTCCATGAATTTCCCGGGTTAAGCATCATAATGATATGATATAATCTTAAAGACACCACAACGAAAAAATAAGAATGGTTGAGTGTTATTTATTACAAACTAAAAAGGAGAAAAGAAAACTCCTAATAATCATTATCCAAGAAGTATTGAATATTTTTTTCTTGCAGATATTCTTTAAATCGCCTGGTCATATCATTAACAATAGGCCCAAACAAACACTTATTAAAGGAGCAAAATTCATAGCCCATAGGGCAATCTGAAATAAGTATTTTACCTTCAATTACTTCATAAATATCCAAGAGACTAATATCCTTTGGGTCCATTGCTAAGACAACACCTCCCGAAGGGCCACGATTACTTTTTATCATCCCCGCCTTGGTTAGACGCTGCATAACTTTGGCAACATGATGTTTAGAAAAATGAAAATGTTCAGATATTTTAATAACATTGGTCATTTTATTATTTTGGGCAATGTAAACCATACTGTGTATTGCTATACTGGCGGCTTCCGATAAGTTGAATATTTTATTGGACATATTTATACTTACTATCTATGTTAACTAATTAATAACGTTACAAAAATAGACAATATTTAAGGTTAACCAATTTAAAACAAGAATAAATAAGCACTTAATAACTTAAATAGAACAAACATCGACAAAACAACTAATATAAATCATTTTTTCGTGTATTTTAGCCCCAAATATAAACTATGAATTTAATTGTATATAAATCATCAGCAGGATCAGGAAAAACAAGCACTTTAGTGATTGAATATTTAGCCCTTGCTTTAAAAAAACCAAGACAGTTTAGACAAATTATTGCTCTTACCTTCACCATGAAAGCGACTCAAGAGATGAAGGATCGGCTACTCAACTATTTAGTACAATTACAATCCATTGACCCTCAATCGCCGCCAAGCTCTTTTATCTATATCCTTGAAAAACTTAAAGAAATAACATTACTGAGCACTAGTCAACTACAACAAAATGCACATATTTTACTTCAAAAGATAATTCATAATTACAGTGATTTTGGATTTAGCACCATTGATAGTTTTGTCGTTAAAATTGTAAGAAGTTTTGCATCAGATTTAAAACTCTCTTCCAATTTTGAAATTGAATTGGACCAGAATGTCCTTATTGATGCCGCCATGGAGCATTTCTATGAACTCATTGGAACAAATCAGGCCATTACTAATTTCCTTATTGACTTTGTATTACATCAAATGGAAGGAGAGAAAAGTACCGATATTGATGCCCCCATAAAAAGCCTTGCTGCCCTAAGTTTCGATTCAAAACACTATGAGAATATTAATCTAATTAAAGATATTCCACTAAAGAATTATGTTCTGGCAAAACAAATTCTAAAAAAAGACAGCCTAGCCTTTGAAGAGAAAATGATTTCCTATGGCAAACAAGGGCTACAGTGCATTAAAAGCCACGGCCTAGTTGCCAAAGACTGTAGCAATGGCTGGCTCTTCAACTATTTCAATAAGATTGCCCTTAAACACGAGCACCTTTACGACCCCGAGAAATTAGAAAATAAAACTTTCATAAAACAAATTGACAACGAAGGCGACTGGTATGCCAAAAGGCAAGAATCGGAAATAAAGGAACGTATTGACAATGCTAAAGCAGAGCTGTCTGCTATTGTAGCTCAAACAAGAGAATATTATCGCAACAATCTTCCCAACTACATCTCCTACCAACTAATACTCAAGAAACTTACCCCTTTGGCACTCATCCAAATTCTAAAAACACTAATTAGTCGATATAGCGAAGACAATAATTTGATTCATTTATCGGAAGCAAACAGAAAAATAGCAGAAATCGTACAAGGCCAATCTACACCCTATATATACGAACGCATCGGCCAACGATATAATCACTATTTAATTGATGAATTCCAAGACACCTCAGTAATTCAATGGAACAATCTTCTACCTCTTATTGATAACAGTTTGGCTAGTGGGTATAAAAATCTACTAGTGGGAGACAGCAAACAATCTATCTACCGGTGGCGTGATGGAGACGTAGAGCAGTTTGCCAATTTACCCCTATTAAAAAACCCAAAAAACTCACAACTAATTGCCGAGCGAGAGCAATTAATCAAGCAAAGCATAGCTATACGCAATTTAAATACTAATTACAGATCAGATAAGAATATTGTTGATTTTAACAACTTACTATTTAGCCATTTAATTAAAGACGAAAACGAATACATTAAAAACATCTTTACCGATTATCACCAACTTTCACCCAAAACAGAAATGGAAGGAATGATTACATTACGGTATATTGATGATAAAAACAACGAACTACTTTTAGAAAATATCCATAATAAAATACTTAATCTCATACAAGAACAACATTACTCTGCCGGCGACATTTGTATTTTAGCCAGAAAAAACAGCACCCTTATTGAGATCGCCGATTATCTTGTAGCCCACAACATAAAAGTTATTAGCAAAGACGCTTTACGAATTTACAAATCCAAAGCAGTAACATTAGTTATTAGCTTAATGCAGATATCCGAGAAAATTAATATCCCCATCAATGCATTTATTGTTAGTAAGCAACTGTTGAATATGGAGAAACAGCCAATGACCGGAATCCATTCTGCCGCTAGGTTAATGGCATTATTAAATAACAATGGCTACAACTTTGATTTACAAGAGATGAAAAATCTAAATGCGTTGGAATTGGCGGAATACATTATATACAAAAGCCATCTGAGCAACAGTATAAATCCTTTTTTATTCAAACTATTAGATATTATAGCAGCACAATCAGTACATAATGGGATTAATACAAGCCAATTTTTAGACTATTGGGAGAAAAAGAAAAGCTCTTTTAGTATCACTATTAGTAAAAACAAACAAGCGATACAACTACTTACCATACACAGTTCCAAAGGCTTGGAATTTCCAGTAGTTCTATTCCCAATGGTAAAGATTGGCGAAGATAAGATAAGCAGAGACTATTTATGGGTTGAACCCACCACAAATATAAAGTCGCTACTTCCAAAAGCGCTTATTGGTTTTGAAGCAAAAGGAAAAATAAGTATTTACCATAAACTTATTGAGCAAGAAGAAAACAGAAAAAGGCTCGACAACCTAAATTTAATTTATGTGGCCTGTACCCGGGCAAGCAATCAACTTCATCTGTTTTTCTCCAAAGAACAAAAATCCGAAAAACTATGGAAGAATTATTTCAGCACACTCCCCCTCCAAAATATCCCACTCACACTACAAGAAGAACATTATATTGAAATAGGAAAGCCTTCAATACAAAATTCAGCACTTAGCATTCCACAACAGGAAAACTTCAAAATTAAAACTTATTATTACCAACAGTGGCAAAACAGGATACGTATAAAAATTAATTCTCAACAAGGAACCACGATAAATAAAAGGGAAAAGGGCATTCATATCCACTATATTTTATCCCAATACAACACGCTGTGCGACCCCAAAACATTAGTCGACAAAATAAGTAATACAGTAGGTATCGATGAGACAACTAAAAGTGAATATTATTCCATATTAAAGCAGATAAAAAACACTAGTTCCTTGGACTGTTTTTTTAATGAAACCGACAAACAACTACAAGAGCGAAGTATAATTGGACCAAACAACACTCTATTGCGGCCAGACAAAGTTATCTTCAAAAAGAACGAAATATGGGTTGTTGATTATAAGTATGCAGATTACACAACTATTTCGGCACAAGAAAAAGAAAAACATCTTGCTCAAATACGACAGTACATGACTATAATAGAAGGTATAGAAGGCAAGCCAAGCAAAGGATTTCTACTCTATTTACAAACATTGACAGTCATTTCTTGCTAAAACAGCAAAAATCAAGTACGATTTTCTTGTTAAATTTCCAACATTTTATATGTTTTTTTCTTTTTTATACTAATAATTACAAAAATACAATATTTAGTATATCACCTATTATCAACTATTTACACAAATTATAAAGT
>WGCS01000213.1 GCA_015493685.1 Bacteroidales bacterium | reverse complement strand
GGATTATGGATAATGCAGGAAAGATAAAAAACAAGCAATGGATGCCTCCAATAGAAGCAAAAAGAATAACAAAAGCTTATAAGGATATGTTATTTGCCAGAACGGCTGATTTGATGACGGTAAACTACCAACGTCAGGGAAGAATATTCACTTACCCTCCCAACTATGGTCAGGAAGCAATTTCAGGTGCAGTAGCCCAAATCATGCGTGAAGAAGACTGGCTGGTACCTGCCTTTAGAGAGATGGGTACTTACCTTGCTAAGGGGATGACTTTAAAAGAATTGTTTTTGTATTATATGGGCAATGAAGATGCATGCAAATTTGATAAAGTAAAAAATATGCTTCCCTTTAGTGTCCCCATAGCTTCTCAATTACTTCATGCTACAGGCATTGGATACGAAATAAAATTACATAAAAAGCAGCAAGTAGTTTATACTTTTGTTGGTGACGGTGGCACCTCAGAAGGTGATTTTCATGAAGCTGTAAATTTTGCCGGAGTATGGAAAGTTCCCGTTATATTTATTGTACAGAACAATCAGTATGGCATTTCTACCCCAACGCGAATACAAACGGCATCAGAAAGCATTGCCATAAAATCGATTGCCTACGGCATTGATGGAATTCAGGTTGACGGCAATGATTTCTTCGCCATGTATGCTGCAGTAGAAGCGGCTAAAGAGCATGCTCTTAATGGAGATGGTCCGGTGCTTATCGAAGCTGTAACTTATAGAAAAGGAGCTCATACCACCTCCGACGACCCCTCAAAATACCGGAGCAAAGAGGAGGAAGAAGAATGGGACAAAACCGATCCAATGAAGCGCCTAAAAGCCTATTTAGAAGATAATAATTTAGTCGATTTTGATGAAGAGAAAATCATTGCCGATTATAAAAAAGAAATTGACCGCCAGTTTATTGCTGCCGAGAACTACAACACCTATCCCATTGAAGATGTATTCCGATATCAGTATGTTGATATTCCTGAAGACTTAAAAGAACAAGAACGTGAATACAGAAAGTTTTTGCAATGGAAAACGAAGATGGTAAAATAAGATATTAAGACAAGAAATAGAAAATTGATATGAAGATAATGAATCTAGTCAATGCCATTAATGATGCATTGGATATAAAACTAGGAGAAGACAGCAACGTAATTGTTTACGGAGAAGATGTAGGCGTAGAAGGCGGTGTATTTCGCGTAAGTGAGAATTTACAAAAGAAATATGGACGAGAAAGAGTCTTTGATGCCCCCTTAGCTGAGTCAGGCATAGTGGGAACAGCTGTCGGCATGGCCGTAGCGGGACTTCGTCCTATTGTTGAGATGCAATTTTCCGGCTTTGCCTATCCGGCATTCAACCAAATAATATCCCATGTTGCACGAATACATAATCGTTCACGAGGGAAATACGCCATGTCAATGGTTATTCGCATGCCCTATGGCGGTGGCATAAACGCACTGGAACACCATAGCGAGAGTTTCGAAGCAGGCTTTGCTCACATCCCGGGCTTAAAAGTTGTCATTCCCTCTACACCCCACGACGCCAAAGGTTTGCTTATTGCTGCCATTGAATCTGACGATCCCATAATTTACATGGAACCTAAACGGATTTACAGAGCTATAAAGCAAGAAGTAGAAGAAAAGAAATCTAGTATTCCCATTGGAAAAGCCAAAGTATTGCAACAAGGTACCGATATTACTATAATTGCCTATGGAGCAATGGTACGAGAGGTACAAAAAGCCATAGTACTAGCCAAAAAGGCCGGTATATCAGTGGAACTAATTGATTTGAGAACAATATATCCCATTGATAAGGAAACGATAATAAAATCTGTACAAAAAACAGGGCGAGTAATCACGGTAACAGAAAGCGTAAGAAGCTTTGGGGTAGCCTCAGAGATATCACAAATAGTGAGTGAAGATGCCTTTTTATCACTTGAAGCTCCTCCTAAAAGACTTAGCGGTTTTGATACAATAACGCCTTTACCCAAAGGAGAAAATCATTTTATGATTGATGCTTATAAGATTTTTTATGAAATTGAAAGAACGATAAACTATTAGTAGATGAAATATATATTTAAATTTCCGGATATAGGCGAAGGTCTTGATGAAGGAACCATTATAGAATGGCAGATAAAGAAAGGACAAAAAGTATCTGTTGGCGACTCATTGGTAACAATGGAAACCGACAAAGTTGTCACCGATATCCCAGCACCAAAGGAGGGGACAATAACAGCTACTTATGGGAAAACAGGAGAGATTATTCATGTTGGTGATGCCCTTGTAGAGATAGAGATTGAAGGAGTGTCGGGAGCTGCAGCCGTAGAAGAAAATACTAGTGAAACGGTGAAAGAAGAAGGGGCCGGTGTAGTAGGTACATTAGAAATAGCCGGGAATTCAGCCCTATTAGCCGCTAGTGATGAAGGAGCCGAAATTGAAAAAGAAAAACTCCCAAAGCCGAAAAAAGCTTTAGCAACACCGGTGGCAAGGGCAATGGCAAAAGATTTGGGTATAGACATCAATGCCATTAAAGGCAGTGGCCCCGGTGGTAGAGTAATGAAAGATGATATTAAGAATTATTCTAAACACAAAAGCTATAAGCAAAATGCTGTCCACAGCACAGAAAACCAAGATGAGGCCATGCGAGTGGATATAGAACCCATGAGTCAGCTCCGCAAAACAATTGCTAAAAATATGATTAGAAGCAAGATAAGCGCAGCACACATGACCATTTTTGAGGAGGTAGAAGTGAGTGAACTGGACCGTATCCGCAAGAAATACAAGCAAGAGTTTTTAGAAAAAGGAACTAAGCTTACCTATCTGGCCTTTGTGGTTAAAGCCACTGCAATGGCACTAAAAAAATACAGATCTATTAATTCAGAGATGGATATGGAAAAAGGTATAATGATTTACAAAAATTATTATAACATAGGTATCGCTGTGGATACGGAGAAAGGGCTGGTAGTACCGGTAATAAAAAATGCTGATAAACTTAGCATTTATGCTATTTCTGCCCAGATAAACGAACTTTCAACAAAAGCGCGCAATTCACAACTGAGTATGGACGATATGCGTGATGGCACCTTTACTATAACGAGCTATGGAAATATTGGAGGAATCTTTGCTGTTCCCGTAATTAATTATCCTCAGGCCGGAATTCTAGGAATAGGCAGGATAAGCAAGCAAGCCATAGTAAAAGAGGATAAACTGGCCATTGGATTGATGATGCCGCTTTCATTGGCAATAGACCATCGGATTGCTGACGGTGGCGAAACAGCTCGATTTATCAATCAAATAATGGCTTATCTTGCTGAACCGGTGAGTTTAATAATGGACTAAAAAAGTTTAACTTTTTGAATAATTTAGTCCTGGCTGATAGTTATCCAGTTAATATCCTTTAGCTTATTAAACTAAGGCTAAATGAATTAGTAAGAATATTAAAATAAGTATTATGTACGATTTAATAATAATAGGTTCGGGACCTGCAGGATATGTTGCTGCAATCAGGGCCGGACAAATGGGCCTCAAAACGGCTATCATTGAGAAGAATGTAATTGGTGGAATGTGTCTCAATTGGGGATGTATTCCTTCGAAAGCCATCATGGAAAGCGCTAAATTATTCAGTAAAATAGGTAAGGAAAGTGTTCGCTTTGGCATAGAAGGCATCGATAAGAAAGCCTTGAGTTTTAATTGGAACAAAGCCATAAAACGCTCTGACGGCATCGTAAAAAGACTCACCACAGGCGTTGGTTTTCTCCTGAAGAAGAATGGCGTTGAGATAGTAGAAGGAGAAGCAAGAATAGACTCATCCACTACTGTTTTGGTTAATAATCGTCTGCTAGAGGCTAAAAATATATTGATAGCAACAGGAAGCAAATCACCAAAAATTATTAGCAACGACAATATTGTGGTTGAACCCAAAGAAACTTTTCAAAACAGAGAACTTCCTACTAATATTGTGGTTGTTGGCGGTACACCTGTGGCCATAGAGTTAGCCCAAGCATTCCATTTGATTGGTAAAAAAGTAAGTATTGTTGTTCCTGCGGAAGAATTAATGCCGTTTGCAGATCAATATATTATCAATCATATACTTGCCCGGTTAAAAAAAGACAGAATAAAAATTTATTATGATCAGGCAATACCAAGTACTGACGGTCAGTATTCAAATGGTAAACTTATCTTGGGAGATGAAGAAATTGACTGTGATATTATTTTCAACGCCCAACGGAGAAAAGCAATTTTACCAGAAAGTGCCATTGATATTGACTTGGATAAAGATGGCTATATTCAAGTAGATGAAAATTGCGAAACCAACGTCAAAGGAATTTTTGCCGTAGGCGATGTCAATGGGCTCAGCTACTATGCTCATATAGGTTCGGCACAAGGCATGCATGTTGTCAACTATATCCAAGGGATAAAGCAGAAACTCGATCTAAAGAAATACCCTTTAAATATGTACACCGTGCCGGAAGCGGCTCAAATAGGACTTACCGAGAAAGAAATAAAAGAGCAAGAACTTGACTATAAAATATCAGAGTTTCCTATGTCGGCCAACGGGAAAGCCCTCACCGAAGGAAATACCGAAGGCTTTGTTCGTATTCTTTCAGAAAATAAATATGGGGAAGTATTGGGAGTACAAATTATAGCTCCCAATGCTACCGATATGATTGCTGAGGCAGCAGCATATATGGAGATGGAAGCTACCATTTATGATGTGGCACAAACAGTACATGCACATCCTACGGTATCAGAAGTATTTATGGAGGCTGGTTTTGAAGCTGTGGATAAAGCCATTCATAAATAAGGTGCCGAAAAGCTCATAAGCTATGCATTTAGCTTGTCGAAACATGCATGCATTTTTTTATTTCAGAGGTACAGATGTATAGAAATACTCTAAAACTAAGGCATTAATATATATATGCTTCTGAGTAACAAAAAATGGGTTCCCCCCGCTGGTGCGCGAAATCGAAGATTCGACGCAGTCAATCCCTTCGCGTTCCATTATCCCTCACCACCCCTCCTCCGGCTTTATGGTTTCTATATTTAGCACAAAAGACCCCGCTGGTGCGCGAATCCCTTCGCGTTCCATTCTCCCTCGCTACCTTTCCTCCGACTTTATGGTTTCTATATTTAGCACAAAAGATAAAATTTACAATTTACACTGGAACTTATTGTTATAAATCTGTCTTTCATACTTTTTCCAGCAGCTGAAAAAGTAGGCAAAAAAGCCGCTGCTAGGCAAGAATTACTAAAAATCAAGGAATATTTCTAAAACATAAAAACGCCTCCTTTTAATGATTTTTCTGAAAAAGAAAAAATCCTTAACGTCGTTGAACGGTTTATGTTTTTTAACGAAATATTCCCTAATTT